>NZ_JBNPLT010000017.1:0-73028 GCF_050313615.1 Prevotella sp. SGI.167
CGGAATTCACCTTGTCTATTCGTCTGCGTATAACGCTTCAACTTCTTATGTTGATTGTAGGCTCTGACCATTACATTGCCAAGAGCTTTGCCCGACTCGTCCCTTACCATTCCCGAAAGGGTGGTTTGGGCAGAGAGAGGCAAGGCTATTAGCAATGCAAGGACAACCATCCCAATATGCTTGATGAAACTCATGCTAAAACTTTTGTTTTTATTAAACTGCCTTGCTGCTATTCCTTTTCCAAAGGATTATAAAAAAGTTTTCTCTTCGGAATAGGCATCGTTTTGCCATTCATATCTTTAGGAGCCAAAGGAGAATTCTTCCAAGACTTCGCAGGATTGGACTTATAATCCGCCAAAGCCTTGTTAAAGTGCTCACGAGTTGTCTTGAAATATTCTGTGTCTCTGACAATTATTGGCGAACTTGATTTGCGAACAGAAATCGCAGAAAAAGTATGCTCTTTATCTTCTGTTTCCGCCGCAAGAATTAACCCTGGCAATCCATTTAGCTTCCAAGGTCCTACACTTTTAGGTATATCACAATACCAAGCTATCCAATTACGTCCACGGAAAGTAGCTGTTGCTTGATGACATAAATAGCCACATATTTCTTTCGTACTATCGGATAAAGCCCAATCTATATGAGGAACCTCCTCATGATACATAAATTTATCTATTGAGACCTGACCATAATAAGATAATTTATTCGCATTTACATTTTCTAGCAAGAATTCTTTAAAGTCGGGACTATACTTATTGTAGAAATCAAAAAATTCTCCAAGAGTCATTTGTTGCTTGCCAACAAGAGCAGAGTCCAATCTATATGAGCCATAACTTTCATATTTAAAAATTGAATCACCTAATTCTAAGATAGCATGATACTCTCTCATATCACCTAAGCTATGGTCGATGACGCGATAGTTGTAGATACATTCTATAATACTAGAATCAACTATTTTTTTCGTACCTAGCTTTGCAGGCTCATTTGCCAAAGGTCCAGATATAGTTTGAGCATTTGTCAATAACGGAAATACACAAAAACACAAAAATACAATTATTTTATCCATAAGCAAACCTCTATTTTACATTATTTATACGTGCTTCAGCATGAGCACCTTTTCTTTCTCCGCAATAAGTTTCGTTCAAATCTTCTATATAGTCAACGAATTCCTCTGATTTAGAGAAAAACTCAAGTGCTACTGTCATGATTTGTTTTCCACAAGACGTAGTTACAACTGTTCCAACATGCTCAGCAGCATTAGCCACAACTCCCATCAGCGCAAAGGCTGACATTAAAAACAATTTCTTCATAATCTCAATTTTTTAGTTGTTGTTTGTTTTAATTTCCGCTGCAAAAGTACAAAATTGTAGGGAAAGACGCAAGAACATTATTAATTTACTTTTTACCTATTTTTTACCATTCACCAAATACACTAAAAATGAAAAGGTTATGAGTATTTTATCTAAATTTTACCATGCCAAAAATTATGGGATATGTAGCACATACTCATCAAATTCCTTGGGCTTTCCTACCTTTCCACACAGCTTTTTCAACATAGTTTTCCTGCTTTTTGAGATTGCTGCATCAGATAGATTTAAAAGTCTTGCCATTAAGGATGCAGGAATTCCGAGTCTGATCAGTAAGCAGATTCGATAATCTCTATCGCTGACTCGGTTCTTCAACATAGGAATAAAGTTAGGAATTAGTTCCTCTACCGTATCAGCCAATTCCGTCCAATCCTCCTCAGTCATTTCTTCCAAAGGATGCGCTTCTATACATTGGATTTTTTTGTAAATGGAAGAATTCTTTAAAACTAAATAAGCATCGGACATCGAAGATAATGAGTATCTGTTTTGTATATCATGTATCTCTGACACTAATTTACTGATTGCATTTTCTTTCTCTGTTATAATTTGAGCCAGTTTTTTGTCTTTTTCTGCTACAAGTTGAGCTTTTTCTTCCTGTAACCTTTTAAGTTTAAGCAAGCAGTCCTCATACACCAGCTTTGAAGCTGCTATTCTCTTTTTCTTGAGAGCTAACTGCTTTCTATAAACATAAGAAAGGAACAAGAACAATACGACACAAGCAAAAACTATCATATAGTTCATTTGTCTGCTTCGCTTTGCTTTCAGCTCCGCCCTTCTTGCTATTTCTTGATTTCTGCCATAATCGTACATGGCTTTAACTTGCTGTAACTGAGTTTTTCTGGCTCCTATCAAGTCAGAGTCATTATACTCAGAACTTTGCAAGGCATACTTCATAGCCATTGCCGGTTGATTAACCTTTGCATAATACTGAGCCAAAGCTTTTGTTGTAGTAGCTTTGACGCTATATGATTTACACAACTTTAAGCTTAGGGATAGATTGGCATAAGCTGAGTCTAACTTATTTACAAACAGATAATAACTCCCTTTTAGGCATAATACATAAGCCTTAGAATCTTCATATTCCAAATTCCCCTCATACCCTGTAGAAAAGTATGCTTCAAAAGCCTTTTTCGCTTTAATTGTGTCTTGCTTTTCTAAATAATAGCCAAAATTGCAGCCTAAGGCTATCATAGCATTATAGTCATCTCCTATTTGCTTAAACAGACTTGCAGCATGTAAGTTTATTGCAATAACAGAATCTGTATTTCCTAAATAGTAATATGCACTGCCTCGGTTTTGGTAATTCACAATGGCATTGAATGTATCCTTTGCCAAATAGGCATACTTCTCCGCCTTACCAAAAGCATCTAACAATTGATAAGGTAAATATTGCTTACTAAAGAGAAAACCCATCTGGCTGTATACTCTATAAAGCGTGCCATAGTCACAATCTGCGGCAGTGGTATCGGCTTGCTCCGTCGCTTTATTATAATACTCCAATGCCATTGGTGCCTCATGCATATCCCGGTACACGCAGCCCAAGACATAGTTGGCAAGCATCCGCTCGTTAGCCGAACCATGATGGTCATAATAATCCACCACTTCCTTCATCACGCTATCAGATGTGAACGTGATGCAAGCCTTGTTCATCGCCTTATGACGCAACAACTCATAGCGCATCTTTTGCGCTTGGGAAAACTCTGGTAGTTTGGACTTTACCCCATCAAGCATCCGGATGGCAACCGTTGCTGAGTCGTCATTAACATTCATGATGCTATCTGCCCGTTGCATCAGATCATCATACTTCCTGTTTCCTGCACAAGATGAAAGAAGCATGATGATTAACAATAAAAATATGACCTTTTCTTTCATTCCTCTCTTTTTTTGCAAAAGTACGAAAAAATAAAGAAACTACAAAATAATGTCTCTATAAAATAACTATCACAAACCACACATCAGCCGAAAGACGCCCGCACAACGGCTGTTATGCAAGCGCACATCAGGTGATGTGCAAGCGCACAACAGCTGATGTGCGGTCTTAGATACTATATTTCCCAACAATTTCTACTGTCTTTTCCAACAACTTCTATCGTATATATAGAAGTCTTTTACTAGGTTCTTCCGTTAAATGCGAAGATGCTTACCATGTAAGACGTATAGCTTTAACGGAAGAACCTTTTTAAAAAACGTGTACTCTTTTTTAATGGATAATAATGAGTTTGGCAAACTCCCAGACAACAATGCCAGCAGTAACGCTGACATTCAGGGAATGCTTTGTACCAAACTGAGGAATTTCCAGACAGCCATCACTCATATCTACGATGTTCTGCTTTACGCCTTTTACTTCATTTCCAAAAATAACAGCGTAACCCTTCTCTTCTTCAGTGTGGGCTTCCGGCAAGTTCTGAAGCTTGGTAGAACCTTCTACCTGCTCAATACTATATACAAAGTAGCCTTTTTGCTTCAACTTCTCTACAGCTTCTTCTGTAGTCTTGAAGTATTCCCAATCCACACTGTCTTCGCCTCCCAGAGCCGTCTTATGGATTTCGGCATTAGGAGGAGTAGCGGTAATACCACAAAGATACACCGCTTCAACTCTGAAGGCATCGCAAGAGCGAAAGACACTTCCTACATTATATAAGGATCGCACATCATCGAGAACAACAACCAAAGGAAGTTTTTCAGCTTCCTTGAATTCCTCCAGGGTGAGGCGATTCATCTCTATCGTTCTTAATTTACGCATTGCCTTCTGCTTCTTTTGTTTTGTAAGCCAAGGCGTACATACGTATCTGCTTAATCATCGCCAGAAGACCATTACTGCGAGTAGGACTCAAATGATCCTTCAAACCAATCTTCTCTACGAAATAGAGATCAGCATCCATAATCTCTGTTGGAGTATGACCGCTCAACACGCGAATCAGGAGAGCGATGATGCCCTTCACGATAAGCGCATCACTATCGGCAGTAAAGACGAGCTTACCATCTACATAGTCACACTGCAACCAAACACGACTCTGACAACCGTCGATAAGGTTCTGCTCGTTCTTATATTTCTCTTCGAGAGGAGCCAGTTCATTGCCCAAATCAATGAGCATCTGATACTTGTCCATCCAGTCGGTAAAATCCTGGAACTCCTCAACTACTTCATCCTGCAAATCATTAATTGTTGCCATTATTTTATTTCTTTAATTTCGTTTACTGTAATCAACTTATAGAGCTTATCGTTAGGGCGAACCTTGCCTGGCACAGGAACGGAAACTCTCCAACCCTGCTGCGCTGTTTCCACTGGCTTCAGGTCGTAACGGATTTCATCGGCATTGAGATACATCACGCCGGTAGTATTACCCGTAATGAGAAGCTTCTCACCCTTATCAAAGGTTGAAGCCTCTACGGCAACCTCTGCCACGCCCAACTTAGAGAAATATTTCATCACCTTACCCACAAGCACCTTCTTCTCTGTAGCCACAGAACCATAATGCTTATTCCACTCACCGAGAGTCTGACCCTGATAATAACCATCCCAGAAACCACGGTTGAATACGGTGGCAAGTTTTTCGTCCCAGGCATCCTTCTTCTCTTCTGTAAAGGTGCCGTCAAGAACTGCAGCTATCGCTTCCTTATAGCATTTCACTACAGTATATACATATTCAGGACCACGGGCACGACCCTCAATCTTGAAGACGCGAACACCAGCATCCATCATGCGGTCGATGAAGCGGATGGTCTTCAGGTCCTTAGGACTCATCACATACTTGTTGTCGATTTCCAACTGGTTACCGGTCTCATTATCAGTAACGGTATAACTGCGACGGCAGATTTGCACACACTCACCACGGTTGGCAGAACGATTGGCATTGGCAAGACTCATGTAGCACTTACCGGAAACCGCCATGCACAAAGCACCATGACAGAACATTTCGATACGAATCTGCTTGCCCATCGGACCGCAGATATTCTGCTTCTCAATCTGCTCATGGATGTGCTTCACCTGATCCATGTTTAATTCACGTGCCAATACAGATACATCTGCGAAACGTGCATAAAACTTCAAAGCCTCTGTATTAGAGATGTTTAACTGTGTGGATAAATGAACTTCCTCACCTACCTCATTACAATAGCTCATCACAGCCACGTCACTGGCGATTACTGCAGAAATGCCAGCCTCCTTGGCAGCATCAATGATTTCTTTCATCGTCTCAATGTCGTCATCATAGATTACCGTATTAACGGTAAGATAAGTCTTGATGCCATGCTCATTGCAGGTAGCAGCAATCTCACGCAAATCGTCAATAGTAAAATGATTGGCAGAGTGAGAACGCATGTTCAACTTACCGATTCCGAAATAAACAGAGTCGGCTCCAGCTTGAATGGCAGCAGCAAGGGATTCGCGAGATCCTACTGGCGCCATTACTTCAAATTCGTTTATCTTTGTATTCATGAATGCAATTTTTCTATTTGTGGGTGCAAAGTTACGCCAAAATAAAGACAATACAAAATTATTCAAGATTTATTTTATATTATAGGTGGCATTATGAAATCTTAACGCAAGAAATCAAGTTCTAGCTTACTCTAAATCAAATAATAATTGTATCTTTGCTGCCCAGATTACTTATAACAAATAAGTAGATCAACATAGAAGATTATACACCTATATTATATATAAAGAGGTATGAAGAAAATTATTATAGCATTTTTAGCAATAGTACTGATTGCAAGTTGTAACTACAAGAGAGATTCTGATCATCAACAGTCAGAGTATCAAATAGACAACCTGCCCGCATCAGTCAAGCTGATCCATACAACCCCTATCAAAGATCAGGGTGAAAGCGAACTCTGCTGGGCGTATGGCATGCTTGCAACCATCGAAAGCGAGCACATCATGAAGGGCGACTCTGTTAATCTGTCCGTTGCCTACGTGGCACGCATGATGCTTCAGGAACAGGCACTGGAATATTACTTTGCTCAGGGAAAGAAAGATATCAGCCTTCGTGGCACCGCTTCCATGCTTATACATTATATAGATAAGTATGGAGCCCAACCATACGACAGTTACGAAGATCCCAAGCATGTAAACTATAAGGTGCTCTGCCGAAAGGTACAGAAGCTATGCGACAGTGCCATCTCCCAAAAGACGGGTATCGACAAACTCAAGGAAGATTTAAACAATCTCTTTGATGCAGAAATAGGATACATGCCCGCCAAGGCTGTCCACATGCTAGGTGCCGAATACACCCCACAGGAGTTTGCCCACAGCGTATGCTATCCGGAAGAATACGTATCGCTCACCAGTTTCTCCCATCATCCTTTCAGGGAATACTTCGCACTTGAGGTTCCAGACAACAGAATGCACGATGCCTTTCTCAACCTCCCTCTTGACGAGATGATGCTCCACATCCAAAAAGCAGTAGAAAAGGGTCACCCTGTCTGCTGGGAAGGCGACATCAGCGAACCAGGTTTCCAAACACCAAAGAAGAACTATGTAGATGTTCGACCAGCGGAGCGACCTGTAACACAATTGTCACGTCAGAAGGAGTTTGAACAACTCCGCACTACCGATGATCACGTGATGGAAATCATAGGTTCTTTCGTTGAAGGCAAGCAGCGCTATTACGTCTGCCGCAATTCATGGGGTAAGAAATGGGGAAACAAGGGACTCATCTACCTCTCGGAAGACTATATCAAGCTAAAGACCATAGCCGTCTACATGAGTGAAGATGCCTTCCTTTATGATAAAGTTTAAGATAGGTACGATAATACTTGATATAAGTCAAATATCTGCTTCATAACGCTTGTGTACGCACACACATAGTTGATTTACATCAAAAAAGGGGGCTTTTTTAGCATTTTCCGCATAAAAGATTTGGCTGGTTGGCAAAATCGTCGTACCTTTGCATCGTCAATAAGACAAAAAGGTTATTAGGTTTTTAGGTTAAGATTGTTAGTTGTTTATAGGTTATTAGTTAAAAGGTAAAAAAAAGATTGTTTATTCAAGGACGACAAAAGAAAATTTGTTTAGGTTATTAGGTTTTTAGGTTTAAGATTGTTAGTTGTTTAGTTTTTTTAGGTTATTAGTTTTAAGGTAAAGAAAAAAGATTGTTTATTCAAGGACGACAGGATAGTTTTTCAGTAGGTTAGGCGTAACTTAAGGTAAAAAAGAAAAACGTATCGGATAACAAAAGATGAAGCCTGTGAGCAGTAAAATGACTGCTTCGGGCAACACAACGGAGGGGACTTGTGAAAGCAAACCTCCTTGAGTTATGAAAAAATTGGGAATATAGCATTAATGGTGCGCAATTTCGAGGACTCTCGAGGTTGCGCACTTTATTTTTATTGAAAATATCTTCGATTTTATTTTGTATTACCAATGAAAAGTCGTAATTTTGCAAAAGATTAATAAAGGCATTGAGAATATGGCAAGACATCCTTTGTGGAACGAAGATTACTGGCTGTTACTGTTACAGTTGTACCAGAAAAAGCCAATGGGCGTAAAACCTCTCTATTCGAAAGGAATGGTTGACTTGAGCCTGGAGCTCCACATTCAACCAGAATATCTGCATGAGCAGATGTTCAAACTGAGAATGGTTGCTCCGCACATCAAGCGATTATGGGATAAATACGCCGATAATCCACGCAAACTGGCTCACGATATAGCTCTCGTCAGAAAGATGAGGGGATGTGGCAATGCGCAAGCTTTCTTCGAAGGAGTGGCTTTGAAAGAATCATTCGAGAAAGATTGGGAACCGCTAGAAGCAGAACCTTCACTCACTCCGGTGAAGCTGATCATTATTCTTGATCTCTATTTCCAGCTTACCCCCATCACCATGGTACCAGAAACCCCTGAGATTATAGACCTCGCCAAGTTTATCAAAACAACGCCGGAGATAATTGCAGAGGTGATGAGCGTATTCCGGTTCTGCGACCCTTATCTCAACAGAGAGAAAGAACCCGCAAGCCCACTCCTGGAACCATGCAGCGATATTTGGCAAAAATACGGTAATGGAAATCCGGATAAACTGTATCAGTTTGCCAATGAACTGAAAGAATATTTTAAGAACAAGTAATATACTATCAAATTATAGCTTAACTCAAAAAAGAAAAAAAAATGGCTCAGAAACTCATTCAGACACAGGCACAAAAGCTGCAACAGCTTCAAAAGCTCACCGCACAGCAGATACTGCAGGTGAAGCTCTTGGAAATGCCTCTCACCGAACTGGAGGAAAGCGTAAATGCCGAACTGGACGATAATCCTGCATTGGAGAGTGAGAATCCAGACGATATGCTGAACGAAAGCTACGATGGAGAGACTCCGATGGATACTGATACAGAAAACTATAATGACGACAGCAACGAAGAGGCTGCCTACGAGGCTCAATCGGAAAAAGAAGAAAGAAAAGATGAACTGGACCAGGCTTTGGAAAGCATAGGAAGAGACGACCAGATGCCTGATTATAATACAGATAGATACAGCAATCAGGACAATGCTGACTATGAAGAAATGGTGTATGGCGATACTACCTCCTTCTACGATAAGCTGAAGGAGCAGATGGATATGCACATACTCTCTGATAAGGAAAAGGAGATTATGGAATACCTCATCGGTTCGCTCGATGATGACGGTCTGCTACGCAAAGACCTAGACAGCATCTGCGATGAGCTTGCCATCTATCACAACATAGACGTAACGGAGAAGGAGATTGAGCATGTGCTCCACATCCTCCAGACCTTCGACCCTGCAGGTGTTGGTGGCAGAAGCCTTCAGGAATGTCTCCTGCTGCAAGTCAAGAGATTGCCAAGAGGCGTTCTCCACAAGACGATGGAAGAAGTTTTCACCGACTATTTCGAAGAATTCACCAAGAAACATTGGGATAAGATCAAGGCGGGACTCGAATTAAACGATACCCAGGTAGAAACCCTGAAGGAGGAAATCAGAAAGCTGAATCCTAAACCTGGTGCTTCAATGGGCGAAACGGAAGGCAGAAACATGCAGCAAATCACTCCCGACTTTATCATCGACACCAATGATGACGGTTCTATCACGTTCACCCTCAACCGCGGAAACGTTCCCGAGCTCACCGTGTCTCCATCATTTACTGATATGATAGACACCTACAAAAAGCACAAGGAAAAAATGAGCCGCCAAGACAAGGAGGCGCTGCTCTATGCCAAGGAAAAAGTAGACAAGGCTCAGGGATTTATCGAAGCTATCAAGCAACGTCGGCACACGCTCATCGTCACGATGAAAGCCATCATTGACATTCAGCGCCAGTTTTTCATGGATGGAGACGAAGCCGACCTGAAACCGATGATTCTCAAAGACATAGCAGACCGTACAGGTTTGGACATCAGTACCATATCACGTGTCAGCAACGTAAAATATGCACAGACCAAATGGGGAATATTCCCACTCAAATTCTTCTTTGGCGACAGCTATGTAACGGAAAACGGAGAGGAGATGGCTACCCGCAAAATCAAGCTGGCCCTGCAGGAGCTGATCAATAAGGAGGATAAGAAAAAACCACTAAGCGATGAAGCCCTTGCCAAGGCGCTCAAAGAGAAAGGTTTTCCTATTGCACGACGCACGGTTGCCAAATACAGAGAGCAGTTCGGCATCCCGGTTGCACGACTCAGGAAATAAGGAAAGATACGTTAGAGTTATGAAATATTAGAGTTATGAAAGAGAAAAATATCATATTGGCAGCTCAGATTATGAGTATGATCTTCACCCCGTTCTATCTTCCGCTGGTAGGACTCACCGTGCTGTTCATATTCAGCTACATGGCATTATTGCCCATGGCTTATAAATTGACGATGCTTGCCTTTGTGTATCTGTTTACGGTTGTTACTCCATCCCTCCTGATACATCTATATCGCAGAGTACAGGGATGGACAGCCAAGGAATTAGGCAAGAAGGAGCGTCGTATCGTGCCATACATCATCTCCATCGTGTGCTATTTCTGCTGTTTCTTCTGGATGGAATACCGCAATACGCCACGTGTCATCAGCATCATCGTGGTTGTAGCGATGGCAATACAGATGATTTGTGCCATCATCAATGTCTGGTGGAAAATCAGTACACATACTGCAGCCATCGGTGGCGTGGCAGGCACATTGGTATCCTATTCCATGGCGTTTTCCTTCAACCCGCTGTGGTGGCTCTGCTTAGTCTTGATTCTGGCAGGAGCAGTAGGAACAGCCAGAATGATTCTGCGACAACATACGCTATCTCAGGTGGTTATGGGATTTCTGATAGGAATCGTCTGTGCTATTATGATTATCTAGCATCAGTATCAGAAAGCACATTCTGCAAAGAAAAAAGTTTATAATTATAAATAAATAAGAAGAAATGAAACCATTAGTAAGCATTATCATGGGCAGTACAAGCGATCTGCCTGTTATGGAAAAAGCATGTAAGTGGTTGAACGACAACCAGATTCCTTTCGAGGTGAATGCCCTCTCTGCTCATCGCACTCCAGATGCAGTAGAATCATTCGCCAAGGGAGCTAAGGAGCGTGGCGTAAAGGTAATCATCGCCGCTGCCGGTATGGCTGCCGCCCTTCCTGGTGTCATCGCAGCATCTACCCCACTGCCAGTTATCGGTGTGCCTATCAAGGGTATGCTCGATGGTCTTGATGCCATGCTCAGCATCATTCAGATGCCTCCTGGCATTCCTGTGGCTACTGTTGGTGTGAATGCGGCTCAGAACGCTGCCATCCTCGCTGCCGAGATGATTGCCCTTGCCGATGAGGAAGTGGCTCAGAAGGTAGAGGCTTGGAAGGCGGGTCTCGGTGCCAAGATTGAGAAGGCTAACAAGGATTTGGCTGAGGTGAAATACGACTTCAAGTGTAATTAATCTAATATGCCCCATTCTTTGGGGCATATTCTATTCTTATACATTATGGTAGATTTATTCAATTATACCCGCCGCGCCTCTTCTGTGGCACATATCGGAGACCTCGACCTGGGTGGCGATAATCCTATCCGCATCCAGTCGATGACCACCACCAACACCAATGATACAGAGGCTTGCGTTCAACAGGTTGAGGAGATTATCAAGGCTGGTGGCGAGCTGGTGCGCTTCACCACTCAGGGTTCCCGCGAGGCAGAGAATATGAAAAACATCAATGCCGGCATCCGTGCCGACGGCTATCAGACTCCGCTCGTAGCCGATGTTCACTTCAATCCTAACGTTGCCGACGTGGCTGCTCTCTATTGTGAGAAAGTACGCATAAATCCAGGCAACTACGTGGATCCTGCCCGCAAGTTCATCAAGCAGGAATATACTGATGAAGAGTATGCTCACGAACTCAAGAAGATTGAGGAACGCTTCGTGCCTTTCCTCAACATCTGCAAGGAGAACCATACAGCCATCCGCATCGGCGTGAACCACGGTTCCCTCTCCGACCGCATCCGCAACCGCTATGGCGATACGCCAGAGGGCATCGTAGAGAGCTGCCTCGAATTCCTGCGCATCTGCAAGAAGGAAAATTTCTACGATGTGGTTATCAGCATCAAGTCATCCAATACCGTTGTGATGGTCCGCTCCATGCGCCTCCTGGTAGAAGAAATGGAGAAGGAAGGCATGAACTACCCACTCCACCTCGGCGTAACCGAAGCTGGCGAAGGCGAGGATGGAAGAATCAAGAGTGCCGTAGGCATCGGTGCCCTGCTGGCTGACGGTATCGGCGATACCGTTCGTGTAAGCCTCAGCGAGGAGCCTGCTGCAGAGATTCCGGTGGCTCGACACCTGGTAGATTACATCGGCAAGAAACAGGGTCATCTGCTGATTCCTGCCGCAGCTTATCCTGGCTTCGACTGGCTGCGCCCAACCCGCCGCGAAACCGTGGCAGTAGGCAATATCGGCGGCAACAACGTTCCGGTGGTTATCAGCAACCGAATCAACGGCGAGAGCACCGTTTGTGAGAACAAGGATGCTACGCCTGATTATATCTATATAGGCGGCAAGATGCCTAAGCAGTTTGTGCCAGGTCAGAGCTACATCGTAGATTACAATGTTTACGAGACGCTGAACAGCAAGCCTGAGACCACCGGTGCCAAGCTCTACCCTATCTTCCCAGCCATGGCAATGCCGCTCATCGCCAGCATCAAGGCCGACGTCAAGTTCCTCACCCTGCAGTTTGGTACTCCAGCCGAGGAATACATCGCCTGCCTGAAGGCTCATCCAGAGGTGGTGGTTATCTGCGTCAGCAATCATCAGAATCGCCTGGGCGACCAGCGTGCATTGGTTCACGAGATGATGAATGCCGGCTTGAAGAACCCTGTGGTTTTCGCCGAGATGTACCAGCACAGCAAGGAGGAGAAGAGCGACTTCCAGCTGGAGGCTGCTGCCGATATGGGAGCCCTGATGATTGATGGTCTTACCGATGGAATCTGGCTGATGAACGATGGTGACATCCCTGCCCTGACAGTAGATGAAACCGCTTTCGGCATTCTCCAGGCAGCCCGTCTGCGCACCAGCAAGACCGAGTATATCAGTTGTCCTGGTTGCGGCAGAACCCTCTACGACCTTCGTGAGACCATCGCTAAGATCAAAGAGGCAACCAAGCATCTCAAGGGCTTGAAGATTGGCATCATGGGCTGCATCGTGAATGGTCCAGGCGAAATGGCGGATGCCGATTACGGCTACGTAGGTGCCGGTCCTAACCGTGTAAGCCTCTACCGCAAGCAGGTTTGCGTAGAAAAGAACATTCCACAGGAGGTGGCAGTAGAGCATCTGCTCGCCCTCATCGACTCGGATAAGGAAGGATAATAAAGAGAAAATCATAAAAAACAGAAAGGTCAAACTTGTGAGGTAAGACACGAGTTTGACCTTTTTGTTTTATTTTGTAACAAAAGCAACAACAGATTTCTTTAGTTTAATCACCAATTTGTTTTCACTAAAAGAAAGAACTGTTGCAAAGAAAAAATGTTATCTTTAAGTTAATAAGAGAAGAATATCGCTATTATCACAGAAAAAGTTGTATCTTTGCACAAGATTTAATAACCAACATAAAAGAGATTCTTATGAGTGATTTTTTTAAACCATTAAGTAGCAGAAGCCCCAAGTGTTGGTGGATTGTTGCTATTTTAGTTATAGACGGATGGGTAGCGCAGATTTCTGCGACTACATGCACTGCAGTTGCTAGCATTATCGCAATAGCCGCATTGCTATTGCTACTTTCTCTGTTAGTATATTGTCTGTATTTCAAGATTTTTTAAATGGAAAAGAATAAGAAAAAGTCTCTCTTTCAACACCTTTGCCATGCAAAATGTCCAGAGTGTGGAGAGCAAGTGCCATTCAGTACCGTAAAAAAATACTTTCTGCACGGCACGTCTTACTATACGACCTGCCCTCATTGTGGTCTGCAAATTCATCCTGCAAAAGAGCCAGTCAAGACATATACATGTTTTTGTTTGGGCGGCATGTCTATCATGATTCCAATGTATTCGTATTGGTACTTCGTAGCATGGGATTTCATTCCAGCCTTACTTTTCGCTCTTCCATTTGTTATAGCGATGGTTACTATCGTTGCTATTTTAATTATACGAAATATAAAATTTTCAAGTTAATAAAGAGCATCAGGATCTTCATCTAGGGTAAGGATATATTTGGGATATTGACCATTAATCTGCTGAAGCGAGGCTAGCTCTCGCTTCAGAGTAGCCTCGTCCCTAACTGTAGCTGCCGTAAGTTGGACGTACCTCCGATGCCTTCCACATACTCCCTGAATGACAAAGGAAGGTAAGCATACTTTGCTGCCAGAGTTCACTATGTTATCTTTAAGTTAATCATCCCTTCATTGCTTTGCCGTTTCAAATAAAAAATGTATCTTTGCAATCGAAACATTGAAAACGAAATACGATTATGGCTGATACTAAGTTACTCCTGGTTGAGGATGATGAAAACCTCGCCTATATGGAGAAAAGCTGCTTCGAGGATATCATCGGAGGATATGAAGTGAAAACCGCCGTTAACGGCAAGGAAGGACTGAAGGCGTGGAGAGACTTTCAGCCCGATGTCATCGTATCGGATATCGACATGCCTATCATGGACGGCATCGAAATGGTGAAGAACATCCGAGAGGTGGATGGAGATACCATCATTATTTTTACCACCGGCCTCACCGCACCCAAGGATTTGAAGGCAGGTTATGCCGCCGGAGCCAACAACTATATCAAGAAGCCTTTCATTCCCGAAGAGCTTGATGCCCACATACATAGCCTCATCCAGCTGAAAGCCGGAAAGCGCAGCGAGAATGCCAGCTGCCAGATCAAGCTGGGAAGATATACACTGGATGCCAACCACGCCACCCTGAAAGATACACAGGAAGGCAGCGAGAAGATGCTTACCGCACGAGAGGCTAAAATCCTCGAACTGCTGGCGGTAAACAAGAACGAGGTGGTGCGCCGGGAAGCCGTACTGAGCCGTTTCTGGGGCGTGGAAGACAAGGATTACTTCGCTTCCAGAAGCCTGGATGTATTCATCAAAAAAATCCGCACGGCACTGGAAGACGAGCCTGCCGTAGAACTGAAAACCATCAGAGGAGTGGGATTCAAGCTCATCGCAGAATAAACATCCCCCACCCCCTCATAACATCATGCGAGAATTAATTAGAAGAAAGAAAAAACAGAAAAGACATTCATTATGCTGAAAGCGATATTATACTACATACTGTTCCTGGCAGAATATCTCATCACCATCTTCCTGGGAGGATTCCTGGTGGGACTCTACATGGCAATGAACATGCATTCGGGCTCCCACAGCCAGCAGATAGGAGCCCTGAAGGAATCAATCTATCCGTTTATAATAGTCATCGGATTTCTGGGCATACTCATCGTATGGTTCACCTTCGGACATTACAAATTCTCCAGGTTCTCGCTTGGAAAGGTGATTCCTGCCGCCAAATGGAAGGCGATGACCATTTGCATCATGCCGATTCTGGGCTTCACCATGGTCTTCTATTCCATCATGAACCTCTTCCATCTCGACTTCCTTCCCAAGCAGATGATGGATATTAGCTATCTCGGCTTCCTGCCTTTTAATATCAACGGATCGTTTATATCTGCCTACATCTTCTTCGGCGCCATTCAGGAGGAACTGATCCGCTGCGGCAAGAAGAGTTGGGTGCAGCTTCTCACCCTCTCGATCATGATGCTGCCAGCCAGCATGATGTCGGTAACATCTAGTGGTGACATCAATGTAGATTTGACCGTGCTCGGTTTTATCTCCCTCTGCTATTGCTGCTGGATATACAGCAAGACGCGCAGCACCATCATTCTCATCGTGCTCTATTTCGTATCCAATCTGGTTCCCTTCCAGTTTGAATCGAAAGTGCTCGGCATATTGCTCCTGATAGCCGGCACAGCCTTAACTATAGGTGGATTCGCTGCCCTGAGCAGGAAACTGCCTGAAATGCTTGTGAAAGATGAAGACTAATAGAGCCAAGGCACTCAGCACCACGGCTCTGATTGCCGTGCTCTGCATGCAGCTGTTCTGGATGTGGAACTCTTTCGAGATGACCGTTCACCAGATGGGATTTGAAACGCCCTGGAACCTGGCACCGGATGTCAGGGCACAGGCTTTGCTCGCTGCCTTCTACGAAAGCAAGTTCACGGTTTTCACCTCACTCCTTACCACGGTGGTGATCATCCTGAGCCTCATCGACCAGATCAACTACATCGATGAGCAGGAAAGGGTGCGACTGCTGCGCGAGGACTTCTCCTATGCAATGGTTCACGACATGAAGTCGCCACTCACCTCCATCATCATGGGAACCAAGTATCTGCACAGCGGCGTACTGGAGAAGAAGCCGGAAATGAAAGAGAAATATTTCTGCATCGTAGAAGACGAGGCGCAGCATCTGCTTGCCCTCATCAACCGCCTGCTCACCATCTCGAAACTGGAACACGGCAAGCTGCATATTCAGAAAGCGGAAGTAGATTTGGAAACGATGATAGAGGATGTGGTGGATAAATACAAGGCGAAATCAACGAAACCGATCCATATCATCACCCAGTTTGGAGCCACCTCTGCCCTAGCCGACGAGGAATATCTGAAGGAAGCGATCAGCAATCTGGTGGATAACGCCACCAAGTACTCGAAGGAGGAAATCAACATTGAGATTTCCACCCTGGAGGATGACAGAAACGTTTATATCAAGGTTTTTGATGAGGGTATCGGCATAGCCAAAAGCGAGCTGAAGACCATCTTCAACCGCTTTGAGCGCGCCGCAGAGCACGAAAAGGATGCCCGCAAGACTCGTGGCGGCTTCGGCATCGGTCTGAACTACGTGCTACAGGTAATCAACGCCCATGGCGGCAAGATAAGCGTAAAGAGCGAGAAAGACAAATGGTCGGAGTTCACCATCTCGCTGCCGAAATAATCTGTACCATAAGCATTTACTGAATTATGAATTTTACGTAACGAAGATTTCATAATGTCCGAAACAAAGATACATATTTGAAATCCGCAAGTTTTTGGGGGAAATAATGAAAATAACATTAAAAAAAGAAACTTTATGAGAAAACTCTTCTCTGTTACAAAACTATTTCGTATATTTGCAGCACAAATATAAACCGCCATTTATATAAACGAGGATTTACATTATGAAGTTTTACGATAGAGATAAAGAACTTGCAATCTTGCAAGCCAATGAGCAGCAGTCGTTTGAGAGTGCTGTGTTTACAGTTCTGATGGGGCGCAGAAGAATAGGCAAGACTTCACTCATCACAAAGTTTTTAGAGAAAAAGGAGTATGCCTACCTCTTTGTCTCCAAAGACTCGGAGGCTCTATTGTGCCAAAATTTCCAAAGAGACCTGGAGCAGCAGATAGGACTTACCATCTATGGTGAGGTTTCCAAGTTCAAGGACCTGTTCGAAGTGATCATGAAGGAAGCCCAAAAGCGACACCTCACCATCGTGATGGATGAATTTCAGACACTCTATAAGATTAATCCATCTATCTTTGGAGATATACAGAATATCTGGGACCGATATAAGCGAGAGGCAAAAATCAATTTCATTGTATCGGGCAGTATCCAGACTTTAATGAAGCGAATCTTCGAGGATGAATCGGAACCGCTCTACGGGCGTCCTACATCCAAGTTTACCCTCCGTCCTTTCACCATTGAGGTGATGAAGCAGATTCTGCAAGATGTAAACCCAAACTATCTGCCAGAGGATTTACTCTGTCTATATGCCATTACCGGTGGCGTGGCAAAGTATATAGAATTGCTCATAGATGCCAAATGCTACACCAGAAAAAAGATGCTCGACTATGTCTGCCGACAGGATTCCTACTTCCTTACCGAGGGTAAGGATCTTCTGAACCAGGAATTCAGTGGAGATTTCACCACCTATTTCTCCATCTTGCAAGTCATCGCCAACGGCAAGACCAAGCGTAGCGAGATAGATAGCGTATTACATAAAGACATGGGCACATATCTCCAGAATCTGGAAAGCAGATATGAACTCATCAACCGGATGAAGCCACTACTGGCTAAGAAAAACGGAAAAGTTACGGCATACGAAATCCATGATAACTTCCTGCGCTTCTGGTTCCGGTTCATCTATCCATATCAGTCGCTGATAGAGCGCAATCTGTTCTCTCTCCTGCGCAGCAACATCGAAAACAATTACGAAGGCTTCACAGGCAGAACCCTGGAACGTTATTTCCTGGATAAATTCATGGAAACAGAGCAATTTACGCAAATAGGAAACTGGTGGGACCGAAAAGGAGAGAACGAAATAGATCTCATCGCCATCAACGAGTTCACCCATACCGGCTTGATTGCAGAAATCAAACGCAATGTTCATAAGCTCAGTATGAGTAAGCTACAAGAGAAGATAGCCATATTGCCCAAAAAGGACTTTGGAGAATATGAGTTTGAGACGATAGGACTTTCACTGCAAGACATGTAATCTATGAAGCGGGCACATGATGAGATTGCCCTCATCATCACGAAGATGCATACCACTGCCCTGGCAGTATCTGAAGTATCTGCACTCGGCACACTCACCCTTCCGCATCCATTCACGGTTACGGTAAGGAAGGAAACGGTGCTGCCAGATATCCATGAAATCATCCTGGTAGATATTGCCCTGATGATAGTTGGAACGGATGCTGGCACAGGCTGAAATGGAGCCATCTACCAAGACCGAACCAACGGTTACGCCTGCATGACAACCATAGAAAGTATTGCGGATATCGCCTTCGAAGTTGCCCATGAATCCCTCGCAACCATAGCTGCACGCTATCCTACCCTCTTTTCGGGTCTGCTTGATAAACTCCAGGATGCCTTTGTATTCTTCCGCAGCTAGATGCATATCAGGATCTGAAGCAGCTCTGCCTACAGGAAATACGGCAACAACTCGCCAGTTTTTCACCCCTTTATCTATCAGAAACTGCCTGATGGCGTCAAGATGGGGATAATTGCGGCGATTGACGCAGGTAAGGATACCAAACTTGATTTCGGGATGCGAAACCAGAAGGTCGATAGCTTGCGAAACCATCTCGAAACTATGCTTGTTGCCCCGCATCCAGTTGTGCTCATCGCCCAATCCATCCATGCTGATGGTCATGGTATGGAGTCCTGCATTCAGTAAGTCATTGAATTTCTGAGAAGTAAGATAGAGTGCGTTGGTTACCATTCCCCATGGAAAGCCCTTCTTGTAAATGGCAGCTCCACATTGGGTGATGTCCTCACGCATCAAGGGTTCTCCCCCCGTTACGATGACGAATACCTGATGAGGATCCGTATGTTGGCTGATGTTATCTAGCACCCGCAGGAAATCCTGAAGGGGCATATCGGTTATTCCTGCTTTTACCTTGCAATCGCTTCCGCAATGGCGGCAATGCAGGTTGCAGCGCAGGGTACATTCCCAGAAAAGCTGGCGCAGCGGATGCTCCTCTACTATATGCTGATACCCCTTGCGCCAAATCTCCAAAGCGAGTCTTCGGCGCAAGGATAAGGGTTCTATCTTCGTCATACTGAATTATCTTATTTAATCTAGAGGGAATTAGTGAAAACACAGAAGCTGAAGGCTTCCCATGAGCAGGCAAAGCCCAGAGAGTTTTTTGCCGTTTTACACATTTTTAAGAGCCACTTTCCATCCATTTCTAAAAAAAAGCAATACCTTTGCTGCTGAACAAGATATTCAAACATAAAATAAATAGGAATTATGGACTTAAAAGGAATCTACACAGCCGATGCCAATCGCTATGGCGATGCAGAGGCACTTTACAAGAGATGCGGTAAGAGCGGAGTCTTGCTGCCTAAGGTTAGTCTGGGATTCTGGCACAACTTCGGAGGAGTGGATCCTTACGCAAGAAGCCGTGCCATCACCCATTATGCCTTCGACCACGGAATCACCCACTTCGACCTTGCCAACAACTATGGTCCTCCATACGGAAGTGCCGAGGAAACCATGGGCAGACTGATGAAGGATGATTTCCAGTCTTATCGCGACGAACTCTTCATCTCTACCAAGGCGGGATACGATATGTGGGAAGGTCCTTACGGCAACTGGGGCTCTCGCAAGTATCTGATGGCGAGCCTCGACCAGAGTCTCAAGCGCATGAATCTGGACTATGTAGACCTCTTCTACAGTCATCGCTACGACCCGAATACCCCACTCGAGGAAACCCTCCAGGCTATGGTAGACATCGTGAAGCAGGGCAAGGCACTCTATCTCGGCATTAGCCGATGGCCACTGGAAGCCCTGAAGTTTGCCGATAAATATCTCAAGGAGCGCGACTGTCCGCTGCTCATCTTCCAGGACCGACTCAACATGCTCGACCGTGCGCCACAGGAGAACGGAACCCTCGACTACTGTCACGAGAACGGTATCGGATTCATCTCGTTCTCGCCTCTGGCACAAGGTCTCCTCACCGACCGCTATCTCAACGGCATCCCATCGGATAGCCGTATGGCAAAGGAGCATTTCCTGAAGCACAGCGCCCTGACACCGGAGTTGCTGGAGCAGCTGAAGCAATGGAATCAGGAAGCTGGGGAACGAGGCGAGACCCTTGCCGAGATGGCGCTAGCCTGGATATTGCAGCAGAAAGGCGTTACCAGCGTATTGGTAGGTGCCAGTTCAACAGCCCAGCTGGAAAAGAACATGAAGTGTGTTCATGCCAAGGCTTTTTAATATTGGATTAACCAAATCATTTCTCTGTTATTTTGCCAAATCGTAGTATTTTTACATAGATTTGGCAGAATAACAGCTCACTATTTTGCCAAATCGTGGTATTTTAATAGAGCATGCCAAACATCCATAACGGAATAATGTTTCCATAACCAGTCTCAATATCGTCCTTTACTACATATCCATTTTCTATGTTCTGCAGCTTATTTTGCTTTTTCTTTTTTCCTCCAACCTCGAATGTATATTTCCCGTCTATCAGGAAATCAGATATAGGTGATACTGTTACTGGCATGAATGAGCGTGTCTGATTGAAAAAGAAAGTTTCTCTCACAGTTCCTATCTCAACACTCTTTCCTGCAAGAGTATAGATGAGCGTTGGATTATCCAGATAAATCTTATCTACCTTTCCTAGTCCTTGAATACCACCAGTTGAAGTGCGGAGCTGCCCAATAAGTCCGGCTTTCTCCAAGTAGGCGCAAAGGTCGGCAACATTGTTTCTAGAAACTTCCAACTGCCCTCCTATCTGACTCATATTAGGCTTGAATGGTGCACTCTGAGCAATGATGGCAAGTAGCCTTTTGAGTTTTCTTGCTGTTGAAACCGTAAGGTCAGCATATTGCGGAATATCGGTTTCTATCGTTGCATTGACCACTTGCTGAATATACATTCTGATGTCGCCATCAGAAAAAGGATAATATCCTCGTTGCAGATAGTCTGCGAAGTGTTCTAATGGCAAGAAGCCAGTCGGTATATTGACTTCCTGCTGCATGAGCTGTTCTAAAGTACATACCGGAAAGTGGATTCCATGAAAGAGTTCCAGATATTCCCGGTATGATAGACCTTGCATCTCGTACATAAGTGCACGACGACTCAGGTCAAATGCTCCCTTAGCTATGTCGAGAACAGATGATCCGGTAAACATTACATGAAGTTCGGAATGGTAGTCGTATATTAATTTCAACTCTCTTGCCCAATCCTTGTATTTATGAATTTCATCAATGAAAAGATACTTTCCGCCCATCTTTGCAAATGAATCTGCCAGTTCGGTGAGCCTATGACTGGCAAAATAAAAATCTTCTGCCTGTACATAGAGTGAGTCTTTTCTTGGTAGTTGTTCTTTGATGTGTTGAAGCACCAAAGTTGTTTTACCTACACCTCTTGGTCCCATCAGACCTATCATACGAGCATCCCAATTGATGCGATTATACATATAGCGATGAAACGTAGTACTCGTTTCTCTCAGCAATTTGTCGAATGTTGCTTGTAATTGTTCCATTTTATGCCCGATTATGTTGTTCTTTGGCTGCAAATATACGAATAAATAGCGAAAGTGCACTGGGCTTAGTGCACTTTTTAACGAAAATTGCACTGAATAGAGTGCAATTTTCTAATATTACATTATAATTGCCAAAAACTAGCAGATAATCGGCGCTTACTTCTCTACCAGCACATTCTGGTCCTCATAGCTGTCGAACCCCAGACTGATGTCGGCACCTCTTTTCTTGAAAACCTCCAGAAGAGCTTCCTGCATCTCAGGGTCGAGGAGAAACTCGCCATTCTTTGCCTTGTAGAAACGGCGCTGGCTGAATGGGGTGTATACGTTCAGATATCTGGCATTGCCCGATGGGATGGAATCGCAGAGACGGGTGAAACCTCTTGCCCAGCGCTGATGTTCGTATACGAGATGATAAGGACAGCCTTCTCCCTCTACCTGGAGAAGATCGGTATTCAAAATGATGAAGGAAGCTTCTTCGGCTTTTGCCTTCTGATAGTTGGCGTAGCGGGCACAAGTGTTGCTACGGCTACATGATGCCAATGGGCATGTAATGTTGTAAGGAATGTATTTGTTCATTTTTGCGTGATATTTTAAAAGTTATTGTATAGTCTATTATATAAATAGGTATGGAAGGGTACTTACGAGGTGCCGGAAAGCCTCCCGGAAGTCGTCATGATAGTCCTGACGAGTTGAAAAGAGCCTCATTCCACTTTTTGCCTGACTATGGCACAATATTGCCCTCTACTGGGGCAACTTTTTGCCATTGCCGGGCGCAAAGTAATACGTCGGGAGAAAAATTTCGGGAGATCTACCACAACCATTCGGAATATGCTCTCCGACTGCAGAAAACGTGGTTTTGCCCGTGAAAAACCTTACTCTCGATTTTACTCTTCACTCTTCACAGACTCGCCTGAAATCCCGATAAACACAGGGGTTGTGAGAGGTGAAGAGTGGTCATCCACTCTTCACAACTCTTCACCACTCTTCACAGCGGAGCCGCTTACGCTTACCCTTCTGTAGGAATAAGGCTCCTCACTGTTTATTCTCAAGCCGAGAGAGCGAGGAGCTGATAGGCCTGTCCGTTTCTGGTATGCTTGCTCTTGCATCCCATAAACTTGAGAGCCTGACCTATTTTAATCTTCGTACTCAAATTTCCTACCAGCATAGGATACTGCAGATGAAGCACCTTGAATACCTCGGAGCTTACCATCCATTTGCCCTCCTCTTCCTCTTCCGGCATTCGGAAACAGTAGTTGATCATGGTCTCCAGATCATCTACCTTGAAGAAAGGCAGGTTGCACTCCTGAATGCGTGCCACCTCATCATTGGTGAACCAATAAGGGGTCTTCTTATCACGAAGCTCATACATCATTTGTGCATAGAGCTGGTCATAATTGATGGCTGAATTATTGTCAATAAACTCCCCGTCGGGAACCCGAAGACAGAGGTAGCGGCGACTTCCCGTCGGGTCGCAGAGCGGATGCTCATCATTGGTGGTTGCCAGAAATGAGGCGTATCTTCTGCGGTCAGCCTGACTCTTGCCGAAGATAGGACGACCATTCACCTTTACCTTCGAGAGGGTCTGCTTCAACTTGCCCTGCTGGGCAACGGTGATGTTGGCAAGCTCATCAACATTCACTATAAGATTGTGGGTGAGAGCCATTTCTGAATCAAACTTGTTGCCGAAGTTGATGTGGTCGAGGAAATACTGTCGAAGTTCCTCGGGCAGCAGTCGGACGGCAAAGGTACTTTTTCCGCAACCCTGCTGTCCGATAATCACCGGTACGGTTTCATTGCCATGCAGCATATCCATCTGCAGCCAATGGGCTACTGCCGAACGGAACCAGGTGGCGCACCAGGCAAGCTGTTCGCTGGTCAATCCCGGAATTCTGCCGAAAAGAGCAGCCACATGGTTCTTGCCATCCCATTTCGGCAACTTGTTCATGTATTCCCGGATAGGGTCGAAAACGGGAACAGCATCCGACTTGATGTACTCCTCGATGTCCTGTCTTGGCGACTTCTGCTCGCCGATTCCCAATTTCTTGGCGCGGCGTACGATGGAGTTGAAAGCCTCGGCTGTAAGAACCTGCCAGGTTTTCTTCTCTGGGTTCTCCTCCTTCTTTTGAGTCACTTCTTTTTTCTCCAACTCCTTCTCCCCGGAAATCTCCTTTATTTCGGAGTTCTCCTTCTCTTCGGAATTTTCCGGTTCCTCTTCTTCCAGTTCCTTTACTGGTTTGATGCAGATGAACTCGGTCTTTCCGTTCAAAACATTTCTCCGGAAGAGATAAGACTCCTCCAGAAAGCTCTCTACCTGGTAGATTGCCAGTTGATTACCTGTCATCATAGATGACTTAAAATTTCTTTTTTCTTCCATAATTCATGGCTTTTAAAATTATTAATAATGATGTGATTCGCCCTCAAAAAAGATGGGGTGAAGAGTGGTGAAGAGTGGTGAAGAGTAGGCTACCACTCTTCACGCATCTAAACAACTGTATATTAGCTGTTTATAATACATTTGTGAAGAGTGAAGAGTGTTTTTGAAAATAGCTTTCTATCCACCCGCAGCCTGAAACTTCCATCCAGTCTTCTCAACTCCGGGTGCAAAGATAATCAATAGGAAAGGCGTTTTCCAAGTTTTCCCGTCTGTCGCACGCCCTTCCCGCTCCATTTGGGAAAAAATCAGAGGGGTTGTGGGAAAAGGCGTGGGAAAATCGGGCAGAGTTCTTCAGTTTTATGGGAAAACATTTGGTGATAATGATAGAAAAATGTAAATTTGCAGACTGATAACGGAACTTCGTTTCGCAAACTATTCACTATAAAACAAGAAATATGCTTCAGACTCAACAAGATAAACAAGTCCCCGCATTCAGCTACGAGGTTTTCGATCGTCAACTCGACAATTTTGCAATGATGCTCAAGGTGTTGATGGACGGATGGGAAGATTACAGCTCTCAGGAGATGACCTTCGACATCCACTCCCTATGTACCAAGGCTTCCCGACTCTGCTATCTGGCAGATCAGGACCTCGCCTTGCAGCATACCGATGTTTCCCATCATCGCAAGGAGCAGAACGAAACGTATTTTACCTCCTTCGAACTCATCGTCACCACCCAGTTTACCAAATTCATGAAAAAAGTCCTTGCCCAGGTCAAGGCTGGCAAGAAAGTAGAAGGACACTCTTCCCCGATGTTCTCCTCAGAAATCAGTACGCTCCTGCCTAAGTTGCAGGACCTGCTGCTGATGGATGGCATGAGCAGGGAATCGATACAGATAATGGTGGGAGATATTCTGAATACGGAGAAGCTGATTCAGAAAAATCATAAAATTACGAAGTTTCCGGGAGTGAGATACGAGGAACGTCTGTGGTATCTCATCCGTCTCTATTGCCTCGCCAGCTATCTGGTGCTGCATTTCCGCAGAGTTTGCCACGTTACCAGTTCAGAAATGCCACCCGAGGAAGCGGCACGATTAACGGAATGGGCTGTGCAGAAATACATCTCGGAAAAGGAAAGCAGCGAAAAGCTGGAACTGTATTTCTCCAATCTGCAGTATGACAACGATGGAAAACCGCTCAACGTGAACCAATGGCTCCAGGCAAGAAGGGAGTTGAAGCATCTGGTGCCCCAGAATCTGCTCCTGCTGTTTCTCAATAGTGCAGATGACGTGAGCCAGTTGGGTGCTTCGCTGATAAAAGTGAATTTCTCGAATGATGAATTCATGATGCTCGTGGATGCTGTGGCGAAATACCAGCTCATCACGGAGCATATCCGTGCCATAGAATTTCCGGAGGAATTCGAGCAAGACCTCCATAATGAGGTGTTCTATCTTACGGTGAATGGCCGTTCGGTGGATCTGGAGGAATTGAAGAAATCCATCTCCAAGATGGTGAATCTGGTTTCCAGGAAAAACCACTGGTTCTGCGTATGGAGCGTGCTGAAGCATCTCAACCTGATCAAGCATGAGAGTACCTTCGCCACCTTTGCCCATCAGATGATGAGTGACGACTGGTTTGGCAACATCGATCCCCGTCTCCGCTTTACGGGAGATAATCTGAGCGATTATTCCCGCTACTTCAATGAATATGATTACACCGAATGGAACGAGGAGATGTTTCTGGAGAAGAAGGAGCTGTATGGTATGACGAAATGGTCGCCTAAACTCTATCAGAATTTCTCCTCGCTCTGTGCCAGGATGATGCAGGCCATCTGGGGCTACAGTTTCTTCGGCTAGCCCCCTATTGATACAGGTTGATGGCAGCAAGAAAAACACATTTAAATGCCTGATTTACAAAATAATATTAAAAGTTCACAAGTTTGTGGTCCACAAACTTGTGAACTTTGTTTTTTATCCGAATATTGCAGATACGGAATATAATGGATAATTGACAAGCCAATCCTGCTCCCTGTAAGGTGACATGGATAGGCGCATACCTTTCAATCCCTGATTGCGCTCCACAAACACCCTCAAACTCTTAGCCTGCAAATTCTCCTCAGCCTTTACTTCTATTGGAATGATTCTTTCTTCATCCTGCACTAGGAAATCTATTTCACCACGTGAATTTTCTGCCGACCAATAATAGATAGACAAGGAAGATTTCTCCTTAAACTGCTGCAGGACATACTGCTCTGTCAGCGCCCCCTTAAAATCTGAAAACAGCACATTTCCTTCCAGCAAGCTTTGGGCAGGAATATTGCTCATGGCTCCCATCAGTCCCACATCAGACAGGAATAACTTGAAAGCAGAAAAATCCTCGTATGCAGCCAATGGCAACAGGGCTTTCTTACAACGGTTTACCTTATAGATCAACCCTGCATCTTTCAGCCATTCGATAGCGAGCTCAAAATCCTTTGCTCTGGCTCCTTCCTTTACGGCACCATAAATGAATTTCTTGTTTTCCTTAGCAAGCTGTGATGGGATGGATTTCCATACCATTCGGATACGTGGAACTTCTATCGCCGGAGCATGTTTGGAAAAATCACGCTCATACGCTTCAAGGATTCCTTTTTGAATGCTTCTGACTTCAGACAGATTTCCCTCGCTGGCAAAAGACTGTACTACAGCCGGCATTCCCCCGACCAGATAATACTGTCGCAGGCATTCCTCAAATTTATTCCGGAACATGGTTATCATATTCCAATCCTTTGACATCAGCAGTTCTACCATACGGCTTTCACCGATTGCATCTAGAAATTCAAAGAATGTGAGGGGATATAAATGCATGAAATCTACCTTACCTACAGGAAAAGAGTCATTCTGATGCATCGCAATTCCGAGCAATGAACCTGCAGCTACGACATGATATTGAGGTGCTTTTTCTGCAAAATACTTTAATGCGGTGATACCCCTGGGTGCTTCTTGTATCTCATCAAGGATAATAAGCGTATTTTCATCAATAGAAACTCCTGTACTCCATTGTATGCTATTGATAATACGGGGAATATCAAAGTCATGTGCAAAAACTTCCCGGAGCATTTCATTGTCTTCGAAGTTTACATACGCACTACGGGTATAGGCCTCTTTGGCAAATTCCTGCATCAGCCAGGTTTTGCCAACCTGGCGGGCTCCAAGCATAATCAACGGCTTTCGGTCGTTGCTTGCTTTCCATTGATATAGGTATTTGATGGCATTTCTCTTCATAACTATCTGATTATTTGATATTTCTGAATGCAAAGATACATTTTTTATTTCAAAGAGCACAAAAAGTCGTCCTTAAAAATGTATAAAACTACAAAAAGTCGTCCTTAAAAGTGTAGAAAGTCACAAAAAGTCGTCCTTAAAAATGTATTTGTATCATACATCTAACAAAATCAAAGCGGACAAACTGGAGAATTACTTCTTTCTGATTGAAGCAGAACAAACATAGCGACACCGTACAGAAACAGATTACGATGAACGATTTGTTTAAAAGAAAGTCTCCCGACAGGTGTCAATAGAAAGTCTCCCGACAGGCATCCCGGCGGATTTGAAATCGCCGAACGCTTAACGGGATAATCTGCGCTAATATGCTTTTTTCATACCGTTAGCGCAGATTATCCACGAATAATTTGCGCTAATGGGGATTTTTTTATATCTTTGCGCAGAAAATAACGAAAGATATGGAACAGAGACTGATAGGAAGAGAAGCAGAACTCAAACTGCTCAATGAATATATAAACTCCGATAAATCAGAGTTTATCGCCGTCTATGGAAGACGACGTGTAGGCAAGACTTTTCTCATCAGAAAAGCCGTAGAGGACCATTTTGCCTTCTTCATGACAGGAATGAACGGAGTTGCCAAAGGCGAACAGCTTGTCAACTTCAGCATTTCCCTGCAAAAATATACCCACTCCACCACTCTGCAGACATTCAAGAGCTGGCTGCTGGCATTCTATGCCCTGTCACAATACATAGAAACACTTCCGGAAGGCAAGAAAGTAATATTCATCGATGAATTGCCATGGATGGATACCGCCAAATCGGGATTCATACCAGCACTGGAAAACTTCTGGAACAGCTGGGCTGTACTGCGCAACGACATCAAACTCATCGTTTGCGGATCCGCCACCTCCTGGATGATCAACAACCTGATTCGCAACCGTGGTGGCTTGCACAACCGACTGACCCATCATCTGATTGTAAAACCATTCACCCTGCACGAATGCGAAGAATACTTCAAGGCTTACCACTTCGGCTACAGCCGAAAACAGATAGCAGAATGCTATATGGTTATGGGTGGAATACCTTA
The DNA here is from genome assembly GCF_050313615.1 of Prevotella sp. SGI.167. NCBI lineage: Bacteria > Pseudomonadati > Bacteroidota > Bacteroidia > Bacteroidales > Prevotellaceae > Prevotella > Prevotella sp. SGI.167. The sequence continues at coordinate 28,511 of NZ_JBNPLT010000017.1, forward strand.
TTATCTGTCTATGATGGATAAATCGAAAAGTCTGGCACAGAACATCGACCAGCTGTTTTTCGCAGACAATGCAGAACTGAAAGATGAGTTCAACGACTTATACAGAGCTTTGTTTAAGAAATCAGCCGACCATATCGCCGTGGTTACTGCCCTTGCTACCAAAGGAATGGGTATGACCCGACAGGAACTGGTCAAGGCATCGGGAGGAAAAGATAATGGAGCCTTCTCTACAGTACTGGAAGAATTGGAACAATGCGGATTCATCCGTCTGTATGAACCATTCAGTACAGCCAACAAGATGACTTCCGACATTCGCCAAAAGCGAAACACCTTATTCCAGTTAGTAGATTTCTATACGCTCTTCTACTTCCGTTTCATCAAGCACAACAAGTATCAGGATTCCAGTTTCTGGTCATCCTCCCAAAACAGCCAGCTATACCATACTTGGGCTGGCTTGTCTTTCGAGATGCTTTGTCTAAACCATATAGACAAAATCAAGCACGCCCTGGGAATTTCGGGAGTACAGACCTTGGTTTGCTCATGGCGAAGCAGCAATACAGAAAAAGGAACTCAAATAGACTTGCTGATAGACCGGAAAGATGAAACCATCAATATCTGTGAGATGAAATTCTACAAGAGCGAATTCGAAATCAGCAAGGAATATGAGGAGAAGTTGCTGGAGAAACTGCGTATCTTCACAGAAGAGACGAAAACATCCAAATCGCTTCTCCTCACATTGATTACTTCTTTCGGATTGAAGCAGAACAAACATAGCGACATCGTACAGAAACAGATTACGATGAACGATTTGTTTATTTAATGAGACAAAGTACACCCTCAGACTCTTGGCCTGTAAATTCTCCTCAAATTAAATACCTGATTTACAAAATAATATTAAAAGTTCACAAGTTTGTGGTCCACAACCTTGTGAACTTTGTTTTTTTTGCTTATCTTTGCATCCGTAATCAAGTAAAAAGAAACAGCAATGGAAAAGGCATTCGTATATGGTATGTCGGTTGCCGGAAACAACTTCACCGACCGAATAGAAGAAACCAAGCGCATGAAAGCAGACTTTGAGCATGGCATCAACGTCATTCTCATCTCTCCCCGACGCATGGGCAAGACTTCTCTCGTTAAAAAGGTAATAGGCGAAATAGACAACCCAAAGATTAAAGTGGTGTATATGGACATCTACGATTGCCGAAGCGAATATGATTTCTATAATCGCTTCGCAGAAGCCATTATGAAATCTATGGGTAATAAACTGGAACAAGTCGTGGAAAACATTAAGCAGTTCTTGGTAAGAGTTTCACCAAAAATCTCTTTTAGTCCGGATCCTACATCCGAATATTCTTTATCCCTGGGAATTACTCCTAAGGACTATTCCCCAGAAGATATTCTGAATCTTCCGGAAAGAATAGCTCAGGAAAAGGGAATCCGCCTGGTAGTCTGCATCGACGAATTCCAGCAAATCGGAGAGTTTCCAGATTCGTTGACGGTGCAGAAACGCTTGCGTGGTGCCTGGCAGCATCATCAGAATGTATCATACTGCTTCTTTGGAAGCAAGAAGCATCTGATGGAAAACATTTTCCAAAACCGACGCATGCCTTTCTATATGTTTGGCGAGATGCTGCACTTGGATTGCATTCCTACAGAATATTGGGTACCTTTCATCTGCTCGCGATTCGAGAAATACGGCAAGAGCATATCTAAGGATTTTGCTACAAGAATCTGTGAAACCGTAAAGAACTATTCTTCTTATGTGCAACAGTTGGCATGGAACGTGATGGCTGAGACCGAGAAAGAGGTAAACGAAGAAACCTTGCAAAGCGGCATCAGCGCCTTGCTGCAACAATGTCATGGTCTCTTCGTACAGCAAACCGAGGGCTTAACCACCTATCAGCTCAACTTTCTGCGCCTCCTCTGCAGTGGCGTTCACTCCGGCTTCACCGCCCAGGCAGTAGCAGAAACCTATCCGCTGGGCAGCAAATCCAACATCGACCGCATCAAGAAAGCCCTCATCGACAAGGAATTGATCACCCTGGAGAAGGATGGCATCTTCATCGCCGACTGCGTGTTCGAGTTTTGGTTTAAGAGAGAAATGATGTAAAAAGAATAAGGATATGAATCAGAATAAGAAGATGGGCGAATCAATGTATCAGCGTTTGAATGTGGTACAAATTGAAAAGCAGAAGCAGTTGGATAAAAAACTGCTTAAGCATGATTTCAGCTGCAAAGAGAGATATACTCAGGCGTATGCCTCGGCTAAGAGAATGGCCGAAAACTACGCATCGGTTGAAAATGCTCTCGTGGTATTAAGCAACATGATGCTTGATGTATGTTACATCTGCTATGGCAGACTGGGACGAGCCATGGGACTTGGTGAGACCAATGAAGAGGTGGATTCCATCTGGGAGAAGAAGGTGCTCGACCATGTTCACCCCGATGATGTCACAGAAAAAATCACACGCGAGCTTCAATTTCATTCGTTCATCATGCAGCAGCCCATAAACCAGCGTCCGAACTACTATATGCAGCATCTGGTGCGCATTGAGACAAGCCAAGGCAATTATCTTACGCTCCGCCACAGAATCTTCTATCTGGATTACGACGATTCGGGCAACCTGCTGCTGACGCTTTGCCTTTATAATGTAATCAAAGAGAATGCTGGCCCGACGGGAATTATCTGTTCGATGGACGACACGCTGGTCAAAGAGTCGAACATCATAATGCACGGCTTGCTCACTGGCCGTGAGTGTGAAATACTAGAGCTAATACGCCAGGGATTAGCCAGCAAGCAGATAGCTGACCAGCTGTGTATCAGTGCAAATACTGTGAATAATCACAGACAGAATATTATGCACAAGTTACATTGCAAAAACACAACCGAGGCTATAGATGTGGCCCGAAGATTAGGGCTCCTACCACAAAAATGATGAAAAATCACTATTGCGAAAGGTGAGAAAAAAACGTACCTTTGCACCCGGATTATGACGACTGTAGAAATACGGACGGATGCAATATAGTATAAACTAACATATTAATAAGATTATGAGACGCTTTTTTCTCTCTCTTGCTATCTGTATGATGGCATTAACTTTTTCGGTAAATTCAGTAGCTGCAGACAACTTTTCATGGCGTGGCGCTACGGTGTATTTCCTTGTCACAGACCGCTTTGCCAATGGCGAAACATCAAACGATGTGAATTATGGTCGCAAGGTCGATTATGGTAGCGAACAGATGAATGCAGCTACATTTCATGGTGGCGACCTAAAGGGTATTCTGCAAAAGGCGCGTGAGGGGTATTTCACCCAGATGGGCATCGATGTGTTATGGATGACCGATGTATATGAACAGCTGCATGGATGGATAGCAGGTTCGGGCAAAATCAACGATTTTCCTCACTACGGCTATCACGGATATTATCCGCTTGACTATACCCAGATGGATAAAAACTATGGCACAATCGAAGAGATGCGAGAACTGGTGAATACCCTTCACGCTCAGGGCATCCGTGTGATGCTAGGTGCTAATTTGAACGATCCAGGCTGCCCTACCTATCTCGATGCTGTACAATGTGGCTATGCCGATGCCTTTGGTATGAACGAAAAGCAGGCTGTAGAACACCGACGTGACCTGGATTACATTAAATGGTATGGGGAGTGTGCCAACTGGAAAGACTGGTGGACCCGCCAATGGATCAGAATGAATGACGAGGGCTGGGACCAGACCGATCCGCTTACCATGTCGCTCTACGATCTGCCAGATGTAAAGACCGAGAAGACCGAAAGCGTGAAGATTCCTAATTTTCTGAAGAAAAAATGGAAGCGCGAGGGTAAGAGCAACGATGCGTGGGTCAACCCATCGGCTCGCAAACTGCGTAAAGACCACAAATGGGCTCCATCAGATTACATGGTGGCTTGGATTGCCTCGTGGGTTGAGGAGTTTGGAATCGATGGCTTCCGATGCGACATTGTGGAGTATTCACATATACCTCGCTGGCGTCAGCTCTATGATGCTTGCAATGTGGCTTTGGGCAAATGGCGTAAGGCTCACCCCGAGGATCCTGCAGCCAAATGGACAGACAAAATCTATTTTACAGGAGATTTCGACTACGCATCTATCGACTATAAGAAAGATTATGCCGAAGCTGGCTTCCAGAGCATGGTGAATTTCTATTTTCCGAAACATGGCGACCTCGACAACATCGTCTATACATGGCAGCAGTATGCAGATAGCCTGTCGGCTCACGTTGACTGGCATCCGTTCAGTTATCTAAACAATTCGTACAACCGAGAGACCGACATGACCAACATCATAGATTGTGCCACCACATTATTGCTGACTCCGGGTGTGGCTCAGGTATTCTATGGAGATGAAACTCGTCGTGGTCTGAGTGATGCCCAATTCAACGTGGATAGCAATCAGGCTTTCCGTAGCGATATGAACTGGAATAGCATTGATGAGGAGGTGTTCAAGCACTTCCATCGTCTGGGCACCATCCGAAAGCAGCACCCAACCATTGCTACCGGAAGACAGGCTACCATAGATGTGCACACCTGTGCGCGTTTAGGCGAAGAAACGGTGGTGATACGTGTAAAACCAAATCCGAATCGAGGTATCAATGTGAGTGGATATTTTTCCGATGGTACAGAAGTTACTGATCTTTATACAGGATTAAAGTCCGTTGTGAAGGATGGTAAGGTATCGTTCCCAAAATATCAGAATCATGTTGCCGTGATTGTGAAATAACTCTTTTAGAAATAGATAAAATATGGAAAAGAAACAGATTGTCTTTATTGACTACATCCGCGTCGTGGCCTGCTTTCTGGTCATGCTTGTTCATGCCAGCGAGAACTTCTATGCTGCCGATGCCTCAGGATTGGCAGGCAATGTATCGATGCTGGCCAACGAGAGCAATCGCTTCTGGGTCTCGTTCTACGACGGAGCCTTAGGTCGCATCTGCGTGCCTCTGTTTATGGTGGTAAGTGCTTTTTTACTCGTGCCTATGAAGGAGGGCTTGACGATGCATGCATTTTACAAACGGAGATTCATGCGCATCCTGCCACCATTCATAGTCTTTCAGCTTCTATATACTTTCATCCCCGCCATGCTTGGTCAATGGACATGGGATGAGGCCTTGCACGGTCTGTGGATGTTGCCATTCAATTTCTCACCTATGGCAGGACACCTGTGGTTTATGTATCCACTCATCTCACTCTACCTCATCATTCCTGTCGTCTCGCCCTGGTTGGAAAAATCAACAGCCAAAGAGGAACTTACCTTCATAGGTATTTTCATTCTCTCAACCTTCATCCCATGGCTTCACACATTTATCACCCCCGAGCTTTGGGGCGAATGTTTCTGGAATAGATTTACAATGCTCTGGTATTGCTCGGGCTACCTGGGTTATCTGGTGCTGGCGCATTACATCCGAAAGCACCTTACCTGGAATCGGGCTAAGAAAATGAAGATAGGCCTGACCTGTCTTGTCATAGGTGCAGCCTTTACAGGTTGGTCATTCTGGTGGAAGGGCACTCCTAACCAGCTCATAGAGACGCCTCTACTTGAATGGTCGTGGGAATTCTGTACGCCCAACGTGCTACTGGCCACCTTTGGCGCCTTCCTGATGTTCACCTGCATTGAGCAGAAAGAAGCACCCCGATGGATTACTGGCATTTCCCGCCTCTCATTCAGCATGTATCTGATGCATATGTTCTTTCTGGCTCCTATTGCCAGTTTCTTTGTGAATGGCAACCAGGCAGAGCCGCTCATACCTGTTTGGGCAGCTATCCCCAGCATAGCTCTGCTTACCTATCTGTGCTGCGTGATTACCAGCAAGGTGCTATCATTGTTACCCGGAAACAAGTATTTTGGCATCTAAAAGATAGATTATATTATCATTTAAAACTTATCTTTCATACCGTTAGCGCAAATTATTCGCGGATAATCTGCGCTAACGGTATGAAAAAAGCACGTTAGCGCTGATTATCTGCATACTATACCTATAATCATTATCCGAATATTGCAGATATAGAATATAAAGGATAATTGGCAAGCCAATCCTGCTCCCTGTAAGGTGACATGGATAGGCGCATACCTTTCAATCCCTGATTGCGCTCTACAAACACCCTCAAACTCTTAGCCTGCAAATTCTCCTCAGCCTTTACTTCTATTGGAATGATTCTTTCTTCATCCTGCACTAGAAAATCTATTTCACCACGTGAATTTTCTGCCGACCAATAATAGATAGACAAGGAAGATTTCTCCTTAAACTGCTGCAGGACATACTGCTCTGTCAGCGCCCCCTTAAAATCTGAAAACAGCACATTTCCTTCCAGCAAGCTTTGGGCAGGAATATTGCTCATGGCTCCCATCAGTCCCACATCAGACAGGAATAACTTGAAAGCAGAAAAATCCTCATATGCAGCCAATGGCAACAGGGCTTTCTTACAACGGTTTACCTTATAGATCAACCCTGCATCTTTCAGCCATTCGATAGCGAGTTCAAAATCCTTTGCTCTGGCTCCTTCCTTTACGGCACCATAGATGAATTTCTTGTTTTCCTTGGCAAGCTGGGATGGGATGGATTTCCATACCATTCGGATACGTGGAACTTCTATGGCCGGAGCATGTTTGGAAAAATCTCGCTCATACGCTTCAAGGATTCCTTTTTGAATGCTTCTGACTTTAGACAGATTCCCCTCACTGGCAAAAGACTTGACTACAGCCGGCATTCCCCCTACCAGATAATACTGTCGCAGGCATTCTTCAAATTTATTCCGGAACATGGTTATCATACTCCAATCCTTTGACATAAGCAGTTCCACCATACGGCTTTCACCGATTGCATCCAGGAACTCAAAGAATGTAAGAGGATATAAATGCATGAAATCTACTTTACCTACAGGAAAAGAGTCTTTCTGATGCATTGCTATTCCGAGCAACGAACCTGCAGCTACGACATGATATTGAGGTGCTTTTTCTGCAAAATACTTTAACGCAGTGATACCCCTGGGCGCTTCTTGTATCTCATCAAGAATGATAAGCGTATCTTCGTCTATAGAAACGCCTGTACTCCATTGTATGCTATTAATAATACGGGGGATATCAAAGTCATGAGCAAAAACTTCCCGGAGCATTTCATTGTCTTCGAAGTTTACATACGCACTACGGGGATAGGCCTCTTTGGCAAATTCCTGCATCAACCAGGTTTTGCCAACTTGGCGGGCTCCAAGCATTATCAACGGCTTTCGGTCGTTGCTTGCTTTCCATTGATATAGGTATTTGATGGCATTTCTCTTCATAACTATCTGACTATTTGATGTTTCTGAATGCAAAGATACATTTTTTATTTCAAAGAACACAAAAAGTCGTCCTTAAAAATGTATAAAATCACAAAAAGTCGTCCTTAAAAGTGTATAAAACCACAAAAAGTCGTCCTTAAAAGTGTATTTGTATCATACATCCAAAGCCCCCACAAGCCTCATACCCCCACAATTATTTCTTACTCTTCGGCGCCTTGCTGAATTTATACATCAAATGCACCATCGCATAGCTTGGCAGCGTGTTGTTCCATTTCTCTGTCTTGCCTTGTCCGCCCACCTCATACACGGTGCTCGAGAGATTCTGAAGAATATCAAAAGCCTCTGCCTTCAGCGTCAGCTTGCCTTTGCAGAACGAACGGGCCAGCGAGGCGTTCCATACCAGATCACTGGTGTTAAACGATTTCTCGCTGTAACCACGCCTGCAATATTCCTTCAGGTCGGTAGAGAGCGAGATGCCAAGAGGCAAGGTGTAAGTCATGTTGCCACCATACTCAAAATCATAGGCATTCAATTTCTCGAAATTGCTGCGGTCGCTGGTACCATGCTTCCATTCCACCTTTCCACCCAAGTTGATGCTCAACTTGTCTTTCTGATACTTGAAGTACAAACTGTTACCCAACTCAGTTCTGAGCACATAGCAGAGCTGAGTAGAATTATCATCGTAAGCAATATCAAAATCCTTGCGGCGTAAACCGTTAAACCACAGACGATAATCCAGACGGAACAGTCTTGCCTTGTCAAGAGCCACACCATAAGATGTCGTCGTCCAGAAATCCCAGTTGCCGCCACCACCAATATTATCACTCATATAGGTGTAGCCACCCGTCTGCGAATTATAAGTAGTGCGGGTACCCACAAGATTGTGATAGAAATTACCCGTAGCGAAGAATCCTATATACTGCTGATTCTTGAGTCCGTTGAAACGGATGTTTGCTTCGTAATGATGATACAGCGAATTCTCCAGGTTCGGATTGTTCACCCTCACCGCCAGCGGATTCGAATTGTCTCTGTATGGCATGATGCTGAAGAAATCAGGCGTCTGGCTCTGCATATAATAATATAAGCGGATAGACTTCTTATCGTCACTACAATCATACAGGAACGATGGCATGAACACCACACGGTTTCTCCGGGCTATCGTGTCGAGAGCCGAAGTATGGTAATTGAGACGCTCTTTTTCTTCAGAAATGCTCAGCGATAGAAACAGGTATGAAGATCTATCATTTCTTCGGAATACAAGTTCACCACCCGTATTCTTTTTCATCGTCTGATAGCTTCTACTCACATCCTCGTCTATCACCCCCGAAAGCTGCTCCATGTTAGAAGGCAGCGTGGCGAACATCAGTTCCGGATTGGCTATCCAGTCGCCGCCAAGCTCATCCAGGCGGTATTTCAAGCCCTTCACCGATTGATAGGTCTGCGCAAATTTGGGTCCTATAAACATTGTCCATTTTGAATATGGAAATTCTATTCCATACTTCAAGCTGGCATTCATATCATAGCTGTTCTGTCTGCTGTCATTGTAATAGTTACGCAAGTCCTTCTCGCCAGTCTTGAAATACTCATTGCGGTTCAGGCTGAAAGACTCGTTTGGCTTGGAGCTGGCATAGCTTCCATTCAAGTCCAGTTCTATTCTATCACCCCAAGGCAACTTATACCATACCAGAGCTGTCTGACTACCTGTGAATGCATGCACTTTAGAGCGTGATTGATAGAGCGACCGGTTGGTGATGATGTCGTGCAGGCTGCCACTTACATTCTGTGCAAAGGTAGAATCGATGGTCTGCCTGATATCGCCCCATCTTTCAGGATTGGCAGAATAGGTAGCACTGAGGTTTGACGAAGATGACTTTCTGTCGGAGTAGTCGATACGGGTATCCAACCATACTCCCAACTTTCCACTCACCTGGAAGTTATTGTAGAGGTTGAAACTATGGTTGTCGCTGCGCGAATCACTGATACTTCTACCGAAGATATTGCCAGTAGAGGCAAAATTCTCCTGCGAGCTGTGGGTCAAGTCATGCGTATTGTCCCAAGCAAACGTAACGTTTCCTTGCTCTCTTATCTCCTGACTCTTCGATGAAGCATTAAAGTCAACGCCCACTTGGCGGGTAGTCTTCTGTCCCTGTGGACTGTTGGAAGGCGACCAGTCGCCCTGACTTCCCGGTCTTCGTGTTTCGTTCATGTTATTCATGTTACCGAATACCGAGATTCGAGAATTGTCAGTGTAGTAGAGACCGAAGAGACGAGCCAGATAGCGGTCTTCGCTTCCCCCCGCCGCCTCCATGTTGGCGATGTATCCACGGGAGTACTCACGCTTCAGGGCCACATCCATCACATAGTCTTTCTTCTCCATCTCCTTCCCCATGAGTCGGCTTTTTTCAGAAGAACGGTCATACACCTTCAGTTCCTTTACGGTATAGTAAGGAAGATTGTCGAGCATCACCTGATTCTTCCCCTTGAAAAAGTCTTTTCCGTTGAGGAGCAGATAATCTATCTTTTTTCCGTTTACGTAAATATCGCCGTTACTCTTCATTTCGGCTCCCGGCATCTGTCTTACAAGCGCATCGAGCATGGAACCCTCAGGCACATTGAATGCGCTGGCGTTAAAGACGAGCGTGTCGCCACGGTAAGCCAGCTTCACCTTGGTGCCAGTCACCACCACGCCATCGAGGGCAACATCCCTACTGATTTTCTTCTTGAGCAAAAGCGAAGGGAATAAGAAATTTTTATTGCGTGCTATGTATTTGATGGTATGATTGATACAGTTCGTCTCATAGCCTTCACATTCTGCCTTGACGATATAAGTAGCGGGACGTGCTGGGACTTGAGTATGATAAAAGAGGTGTTTTCCCCATCCACTCGTAGTCATGGTATCTATCACGTTGCTGTCCTTGTCCATCACCGTGACAAAGGCCTTCAGATAGACTTGGGTAAACGAATCTTTCACTTCACCATAGACTTCTACTTTATGCTCTTTCTTTTTCTTTTCTTGCTGTTGCTGCAGATTGTGCAGGTTGTCACGAGCATAGGTCGGCAACACAGCCATCAAAAACAAGATAATCAAGTTAATAGATTTCATATTTTACTATTTTAGTTATTATTCATCACATTCTTTCATCTACCGTATTGCCCCATCAGGCAGCAAAGATACTGATAGACTTTGCAAAGATACAAAAAAAAAAAACTCTACTCGCATTCCTTTTCTAAAAATAAATGACGATTTATTTTGTAATATGCTAAAATAAATGTAATTTTGCACCTTGAATGGGGTTTTACCTTATTATATTTAAGAAAAGAAACAAAATAATTAGATAAAGACAATGGAATACAACTTCAGAGAAATCGAGAAGAAATGGCACCAGAAATGGGTCGAGAACAAGACCTACAAGGTGACTGAGGATGAAAACAAGAAGAAATTCTATGTGCTCAACATGTTCCCTTATCCATCAGGAGCTGGTCTGCACGTAGGTCACCCACTTGGTTATATCGCTAGCGATATCTATGCACGCTACAAGCGTTTGAACGGATTCAACGTACTGAACCCTATGGGTTACGATGCTTACGGATTGCCTGCTGAGCAGTATGCTATCCAGACCGGTCAGCACCCAGAGGTAACTACCGTAGCCAACATCAACCGCTACCGCGAGCAGCTCGACAAGATTGGCTTCTGCTTCGATTGGGATCGCGAGGTCCGCACCTGCGACCCTAAGTATTACCATTGGACTCAGTGGGCTTTCCAGAAGATGTTCAACTCATTCTTCTGCAACAGCTGCCAGAAGGCTCAGCCTATCGAAAAGCTCATCAAGCGCTTCGAGGAGAAGGGTTCTGCTGACCTGAACGTGGCTCAGAACGAGCAGATTGACTTCACAGCCGAGGAGTGGAACAGCTACGACGACGTGAAGAAGCAGCAGATTCTGATGAACTACCGCATCGCTTACCTCGGCGAAACGATGGTAAACTGGTGCCCAGGATTGGGTACTGTGCTTGCCAACGACGAGGTAGTAAACGGCGTAAGTGAGCGTGGCGGTTATCCTGTCATCCAGAAGAAGATGCAGCAGTGGTGCTTGAGAACATCTGCTTACTCTCAGCGATTGCTCGACGGTTTGGAGACCATCCAGTGGAGCGACAGCATCAAGGAAACCCAGAAGAACTGGATTGGCCGTTCTGAGGGTACAGAGGTAGTATTCTCTGTAAAGGACAGCGACGTGAAGTTCACCATCTTCACCACCCGTGCCGATACCATGTTTGGTGTAACCTTCATGGTTCTGGCTCCAGAGAGCGAATATGTTCAGCAGGTAACTACTGCCGAGCAGAAGGAAGAGGTGGAGAAATATCTCGACTACGTGAAGAAGCGTACCGAGTTGGACCGTATGGCTAACCACAGCGTAACCGGTGTATTCTCAGGAAGCTACGCCATCAATCCATTCACCGGTGAGGCAATTCCAATATGGATTTCAGAATATGTATTGGCAGGATATGGTACAGGTGCCATCATGGCTGTGCCTGCTCACGATAGCCGTGACTACGCCTTCGCCAAGCACTTCAACCTGCCTATCATTCCTCTTATCGAGGGTGCTGATGTTTCAGAGGAGAGCTTCGATGCCAAGGAAGGTATCGTAACCAACTCACCTGTAGCAGGCAAGAGCAGCATGGACGGTTTCTCTCTGAACGGACTCACCGTGAAGGAGGCTATCGCAGCTACCAAGAAGTTTGTTACCGAGAAGGGCATCGGTAGAGTAAAGGTAAACTATCGTCTCCGCGACGCCATCTTCTCGCGTCAGCGCTACTGGGGTGAGCCATTCCCTGTATATTACAAGGACGGAATGCCACAGATGGTTCCAGAGGAGTGCCTGCCACTCGAATTGCCTGAGATTGAGACCTACAAGCCTACAGAGACTGGCGAGCCACCATTGGGCAGAGCTAAGAAGTGGGCTTGGGATACTGAGAAAAAAGAGGTGGTTGACAAGAGCCTCGTAGACAACAAGACCGTATTCCCACTGGAGCTCAACACCATGCCAGGTTTCGCAGGTTCTTCTGCTTACTACCTGCGCTACATGGATCCTCACAACGACGAGGCTCTCGTAAGCAAGGAAGCTGATGAGTACTGGCAGAACGTGGACCTCTACGTAGGTGGTTGCGAGCATGCTACCGGTCACCTGATTTACTCCCGTTTCTGGAACAAGTTCCTCTTCGACCTCGGCGTAAGCTGCAAGGAAGAGCCATTCCAGAAGCTGGTGAACCAGGGTATGATTCAGGGTCGCTCTAACTTCGTTTACCGCATCAACAGCGATGACCACGACAAGGCTCCTGTATTCGTAAGCTTGAACCTGAAGAAGGATTACGACGTAACTCCTATCCACGTAGATGTAAACATCGTAAGCAACGATGTTTTGGATATCGAGGCATTCAAGGCTTGGCGCCCTGAATATCAGAACGCTGAGTTCATCCTGGAGGATGGCAAGTACATCTGCGGATGGGCTATCGAGAAAATGTCTAAGAGTATGTTCAACGTGGTGAATCCAGATATGATTGTCGAGAAGTATGGTGCCGACACCCTGCGTCTCTACGAAATGTTCCTGGGTCCTGTAGAGGCAAGCAAGCCTTGGGATACCAACGGTATCGACGGTTGCCACCGCTTCCTGAAGAAGTTCTGGGGCTTGTTCTATGAGAACCGCACCGACAACTTCCTTCCATCAGCCGACGAGGCTGCGAAGCCAGAGAGTCTGAAGAGCGTTCACAAGCTCATCAAGAAGGTAAGCGAGGATATTGAGAAGTTCTCTTACAACACATCTATCTCAGCCTTCATGATTGCCGTGAACGAACTCGGTCAGCAGAAGTGCCGCAACAAAGAACTGCTCACAGACCTCGTGATCCTCATCGCTCCATTCGCTCCACACATCGCAGAAGAGTTGTGGGCAGCACTTGGCGAGCAGGGCAGCGTCTGCGATGCTGCATGGCCAAAGTATGATGAGCAGTATCTGAAGGAGAACGATATGCAGCTCACCATTTCCTTCAACGGTAAAGCTCGCTTCCAGATGACTTTCCCTGTGGATACTCCTAACGAGGAAATCCAGAAGCAGGTATTGGCAGACGAGAAGAGCCAGAAGTACTTGGAAGGATTCAATGTGTTGAAAGTGATCATCGTACCAAAGAAGATCGTCAACGTTGTGTTGAAAAAGTAATTTACTGATAACAGGAAGTTAAGGAGTTAAGGAGTAAAAGGAGTTAAGACAATTGTATATCCTGTCAATAGAAGATATACGAAAACAAAAGCTGTTGTCTTAACTTCCTTTAACTCCTTAACTACTTTTAAAATACGAGGAAAATATTATGCAAATAGCAATCAGTCAGAGAATTAAGAACGAAATCAAGGACTATTTCTACATTACATTGGGTCTGTTGCTTTACACATTTGGATGGACCATCTTTCTGCTTCCATACCAGATAGTAACAGGTGGCGTAACGGGTATCGCAGCCGTGATTTACTACGGTACGGGGATACCTATCTATTTGTCTTATTTTCTCATCAATGCCGCCTTGCTGCTGGCTGCGCTGAAGATTCTGGGATTCAAGTTCATGGTGAAGACCGTCTATGCCATCATCATGCTCTCCCTATTCCTGGCTCTGGCACAAGACTTGATGATAGGTGAAGACGGCAAGATGGTACAGGTGCTGGGAGAGGGACAGGATTTCATGTCGCTCATCATCGGCTGTCTGTTTACAGGCTTGTCGCTCGCCATCGTCTTCCTGCACAATGGAAGTACGGGAGGAACGGATATCATCGCCGCCATCGTGAACAAATACCATAATATCTCGCTGGGACGGGTGCTCATCTTCGTGGACCTCGTCATCGTGGGCAGTTCCTTCTTCGTCTTCAATGCCAAACCGGAATTCACTACGATTGATGCAGTAAGAAAGGTAGTATTCGGTCTCTGTACGATGGTGATAGAGAATCTGGTACTCGACTATGTGATGAATGCCAAGCGAGAGAGTGTGCAATTCATGATATTCAGCAAGAAATATCAGGAGATAGCCAACGCCATCGGTATGCAGATGAATCATGGTGTGACGATTCTTGATGGTCACGGCTGGTACACGGGTGATGAGATGAAAGTGCTCTGTATCTTAGCTAAAAAGAACGAGAGCGTCACCATCTTCCGTATTGTGAAAATCATCGACCCGAATGCCTTCGTCAGCCAGAGTGCCGTCATCGGTGTATATGGCGAGGGATTTGATGAAATGAAGGTGAAAATCAAGGACAAGGATATTAAGAAACTGAAGTAGTGATTACTTATTCTTATTAGTGATTGCTTAGTTAGAGATTATTTGAAAAATTGAAAATTATGAAGATAGTATTTGCAACCAACAACCAGCATAAACTGCAGGAAATACGCGACATCCTGGGCAGCGACTACGAGGTAGTTTCGCTGAAGGAAATAGGATGCAACGTGGACATTCCTGAAACCGGAAACACACTGGAAGAGAATGCTTTGCAGAAAGCACAGTATGTTTACGACCATTATCATCTGAGCTGCTTTGCCGATGATACCGGACTGGAGGTAGAGGCGCTGGATGGTGCTCCGGGCGTTCATAGTGCCCGATATGCTGAGGGAACCGACCACGACAGCGAGGCTAACATGGCCAAGCTGTTGAGAGAACTGAATGGGAAAGAGAACAGAAAGGCTCGCTTCCGTACCGTTATCTGCTACATAGAGAAGCAGGATGTATGTCCTTGCGGATGTACCAGCATCAAGAAAATCCATCAGTTTGACGGCATCGTAAACGGTTCTATCGCTACCGAGAAGCACGGCACGGAAGGCTTCGGCTACGACCCTATTTTCGTTCCTGAAGGCTACGACAAGAGCTTTGCCGAGCTGGGCGAGGAAATCAAGAACGGCATCAGCCATAGAGCCAGAGCCGTGGCTAAACTGGCAGAATATCTGAAAAAGAAATAAGGTATGATTAATACCCTTTCGATATTAATCCCTACATATAATAATGTATGTATTGAGCTTGTAAAGTCCTTACAGGCTCAAGCTTCATTATTGTCTTCTTCCTCGGAAACCCGCTCTTCTTCCCAGGAATCATCCTCCCGTTTCGAATACGAAATCCTGGTTGCCGATGATGGTTCTACCGATAAGGGAACCGTAGAGGAGAACCGAATCATCAACACCCTCCCCCATTGCCGATATATCGAAAGAGAAGAAAACGTGGGCAGGGCTGCCATCCGGAATTTCCTGGCACAGGAGGCAAAATATCCCTGGCTGCTGTTTATCGACAGCAACATGAACATTATCAGCCAGCAGTATCTTGCCGATTATCAAAGAGAAAAGGAAAACGATGTTATCTATGGCGGTTATCAGATAAAACGGGATGCTGAAACCAGAGAACGGCTGAAGTATAACTTACGATATATCTTCGAATCAGCCGGCACGCAGAATGGAAATCATCTCCAGCGCCAGGCTAATCCCTATGCAGATTTCCACACCTCCAACTTCATCGTGAAGCGGAATATCATGCTCAGATATCCCTTCGACGAAAGGTTTATCCACTATGGATATGAAGATGTACTATGGGGTAAAAACCTGAAAGACAACCACATATCCATTCTACACGTAGATAATCCACTGGGTTATGAACACTTTATCGGCAACATGTCGTTTATCCGCAAGACAGAGGAAAGCCTGCACACCCTCTATCAGTTCAGAACCGAACTGCAGGACTATTCCAGAATCATCAGTTATGCCGGCAAGCTGAAGCGCTGCCGTCTCTATCCGCTCTGCCAGCATCTCTTTCCGCTGCTGAGTCTACCAATAAAAGCAAGGCTCACAGGCAATAAACCCAGCATTTTTCTGTTTAATATATATAAGTTATTATATTATATACATCTGGATATATGAGCAAGAAAATATTGATACTCCTTACGTTCCTGATTCTGCAGGTTGCATCCAACCGCACATTTGCTGCCATCGGCGACTGGAAAGCCTATATGGCATATAGCGAAGTGCAGGAGATAGAACCCGCAGGAAACCTGATTTTCGTACAGGCTTCCAACAATCTATATGTCTACAACAGGAACGACCAGAGTATCCAGACCTTCAGCAAGGTAGACTATCTGAGCGACTGCGATATCCAGCACATCGCCTACAACAAGGCTGCCGGACGCCTGCTGATTCTCTACAGAAATGCCAATATCGACCTGATGAACAGCAGTAATTTCGAAGTTCAGAACCTTTCTGATTACTATACGGCTGCTACCACCGGCGATAAATCGGTAAACGATATCTATATATATGGTAAATATGCCTATCTCAGCAACGGTTTCGGCATCGTCAAGGTGAACGTGGCAGATGGCGAAATCAGCGATACCTATCAGCTCGGATTCAAGGTTGACTGGTGCGAGATAAAAGACCGGTATATCTATGCCTACAGCCAGGCGAGCGGACAATACCGTGCCCCGCTCACCAGCAACCTGCTCGATAGGAACAGCTGGAGCAGGGTGGGAGATTATGCTGCCCGGAAGCAGGAAGACAAGAGCGAACTCAGGCAGATAGTAAGCACCCTGAAGCCGGGAGGTCCGAAGTATAACTACTTTGGATTCATGAAGTTCGACCGGGGACAGCTATATACCTGCGGAGGCGGCTATAACGTGATGCAGGACATGCGACGCCCAGGCTGCATCCAGCTTCTGGACAACCAGGAATGGAACATCTATGAAGACAATTTTCATGAGGCTGCCGGAAATCCTTCCTATATGGACATCAACTGCATCGATTTCAATCCGCTGCATCCCGATACCCTTTTTGCATGCGGAAGAACCGGACTCTACAAGTTTGCCGATGGCAGATTCATCAAGCATTACAGCTACGACAACAGTCCGCTGGTTTCCGTATTCGGTTCAGACAAGAACTACGTGGTCGTGCAGGGCCTTACGTTCGACAGCCAGGGCAAGCTCTGGCTCATCAACAGCATGAACAAGGAAAAGAACCTGCTCACCTATCAGGACGGAATCTGGACGGCGCTTTCGCAGAACGAGTTATCTACATTGCCCAACATGAGCCATCTGCTGATAGACAGCAGGAACATCCTGTGGTTCAGCAACGACAACTGGCAGAATCCGGCATTCTTCAGATATGACATGACGAACAACAAGCTGTATTCTACCACCAATTTCATCAATGAGGATGAAACTAAGTTTACAACTTATTGGCTGAAGGATATCAAGGAAGACCGGTTACACAACATCTGGCTGGCAACGGATGCGGGTCCGATACTGATAGAAAAGAAGGAAACAACCCAGGAATCCCCGGTATTGACGCAGGTGAAGATTCCGAGAAACGACGGTACCAATTTTGCCGACTATCTGCTGGGAGGCGTAAGCATCAGCGCCATCGCCATCGATGAGGGCAACAGAAAATGGTTTGGAACCAGCAGCAACGGTGTCTATCTCATCAGCGACGACAATATGGAGGAAATCCATCATTTCACGTCGGGCAACAGTCCTCTGCTCTCTGACAACATCGAGTCGATAGCCATCAACGATGCCACCGGCGAGGTATTCTTCGGCACCGACAAGGGTCTCTGCTCCTATATGAGCAACGCCAGCAAGACCAATGACGAAATGACCAGTGGCAATGTCTGGGCCTATCCTAACCCCGTGAAACCTGATTATACGGGACTCATCACCATCACCGGATTGTCATTCCAGGCAGATGTCAAGATTGTCACTTCCAACGGTGTCCTCGTAAACCAGGGCAAAAGCAACGGAGGCTCCTATACCTGGGACGGCAGAAACAGGAAGGGAGAAAAAGTGGCTAGCGGTATCTATATGGTAGAAACGGCAACAAACGAAGGTAATCAAGGAACAGTATGCAAAATTGCAATCATCAGATAAAAGATATAAATACATATATTCTGTATGTGCTCTATTTTCTCATCAATGCTTTGTTCATCACGAAGTATCTGATGAGGATAAGCCTCTCTGTCACCCTTCTGGTGCTTTCTGCCTACCTTCTTGCCGGTCTGCTTCTCCCCCGTCTTGCTGCTCGTGTAGGGCATGTGGGCAGTCGCAGCCTCTGGTTCGCCATCCTCGGCTTCATCCTCGTTTTGGCAGGCATGCAATATCTCATCGACCCCTATCAGATACAGGTAGACAGATGGTCGGCAATCCACAATTTCATCAATTATCTGGTGCATGGCAGATACCCCTATATGGCTCCAACCCATCTGGGTGGCTACGGATCTCCCTTCCCCGTCTGGCAGTTTCTGCACATCCCGTTCTATTATCTCAACAATGTAGGACTCTCCCTTTTTGCGGTCTTAGCCTTCACGCTATATACCGTCAAACGCCTGTATGGCAACAGGGCAACACTCTGTTTCCTAGCGTGTCTGCTCTATTCTCCAGCCTTCCTATACGAGATATTCGTCAGGAGCGACCTGATGGCAAACTTCCTACTGGTGCTGGCAGTCATCAACCTGCTGCTGATAAAACAGGCAGGTTTATCCACCCGTCCCGTACTCTTTTCCCTCCTGCTGGGAATGCTGCTCAGCACGCGGTTGGCAGTCGCCATTCCGTTCTTCATCTTCCTGCTGCGCCCCTTCCTTTCATTAAACCTTCGGAGGAAAACAAGCTTCTTATTGGGAATTTTCCTGACATTCAGCCTCACGTTTCTCCCCTTCCTGCTGTGGGATATGAAGAGTCTGCTGTTCTTCGAATACAATCCCTTCGTCCTGCAGACCCGCCAGGGCAGCCTGTCGGGCATCCTCCTGCTGATACCTGTCATGATCTATCTCGCATTCAGCTGGCAGGACAGCAGAAGAAGACTGTATGGCAACATAGGCTACGGACTCTTCCTCCTCACCGCCGTCACGTTCATCATCAATATGGCAACATCGGGCAACTACCAGCTGTTCAGTCCCACATACGACATCTCCTATTTCAGCATGTCGCTTCCATTCATCATCATAGCAAACATCAGAAAGTCATGAAACTGAGCATTATCATACCCGTATATCGCACGCAGGATACCCTGGAAAGATGCCTGGAGAGTATCCTGCAGCAATCATTCACCGACTATGAGATGATTCTCGTAGACGATGGATCAGACGACGGCAGTCCCCAGCTCTGCGATGAATATGCCCGGAAAGATGCCCGCATCAGGGTGATTCACAAGGAAAACGGAGGTTTGAGCGATGCCCGCAATACCGGAATCAGAAAGGCACGGGGAGAATATATCACCTTTGTGGATAGCGATGATACGATGGTGGATAACACCCTGGAAAACCTGATTCAGGAAATCGGGAAGCATCCCCATGTCGACATTCTGGAGTATTCTGTATCAGAGAGATACGGCAACCGGAAGAGACAGTCAGAACTCTCCTTCACGCCTGCCGAATATCAGAATCCGCTGGACTACTGGTTTGCCGAAAAGGGATATCAGCATACCTATGCATGGAATAAGATCTACAGGCGCCATCTCTTCGACGACGTAGAATATCCCAAGGGCAGGACCTTCGAAGACGCATGGACCACCCCGCTGCTGATAAGACTGGTTTCTGACAGGAAGGACGAAAAAGCCTTCCCCGTCATCAGGGTCACGGATATAGGGAAATACGTCTATCACTGGAACAGTCGGGGCATCACAGCCCAGGCAAAATATGGGGATTTGAAATCATTATACGATGCCCATATCCGCATCCTGACCAGCATCATGCACCGGTTCAAGGCGCATCCCGCCTATATGCAGCAATACGGAGAACAGCTGCAGGACTATATGGCGCAGATACTGAACATCATGCTCGATCTCTACGACGTTTCCGGGAAGCTGGAACCTTCCCCGCCTCTCGTGGAATATCTTGCCCGAATAGATAAAGGAATCCATCCGTTCAAACTTCAACTTCTTAAAATATTAGGTTATCAACGATTATGCAAAGTCAATCATCTTATACATCAAATTCTCTGTCTGGGCAGAAAGCTCAGATGCCACTGGTAAGTTTCATCATCACCACCTACAACCTGCCGTCAGAATATCTGGAATTCTGCCTGAAAAGCATCCTGCAGCTCTCGCTCAATCCAAAGGAGCGCGAAATCATCATCGTCGACGATGGAAGCGACCTCTCGCCCATCCACGACCTGATGGACTATCAGGACGATTTCATCTATCTGCGCCAGCGCAACCAGGGCTTGTCGATAGCCCGGAACACGGGCATCAAGATAGCTACCGGCAAATTTCTGCAGTTTATTGACGGCGATGACTATCTGCTCCAGCGGGGCTATGAACACTGTCTCGATTTGGTGAGATATCACAACCCCGACATCGTATATTTCGAATTGACGGATAAGGAGATTAAGGAGGTACCTTATTCATATACCGAACCGGTTAGCGGCAGTATCTTCCTGCACAACAACAACTTGCGGGGTTCAGCCTGCAGCTATGTCTTCAGGAGAGATATCCTGCAGAACCAGCGCTTCACCCCGGGCATCCTGCACGAGGACGAGGAATTCACCCCGCTCCTCTTCCTGAAGGCTGAAAGAGTCATCACCACCGATGCCAGGGCATATTTCTACCGCACGAGGAAAGACTCCATCATGCATCAGAAGGAGAATATGCGCCACAATCTGAGGCGACTCGCCGATACCGAGCTCGTCATCTGCCATCTGCAGGAGAAGGCGGCGCTACTGTCTGATACGGAGAGAGTGGCCCTCAACCGCAGAATAGCCCAGCTCACCATGGACTATCTCTACAACACTATCCTGCTCACCCGCAGCACCCGTCATCTGGAAGATGCCATGAAGCGGCTCCACGACAAGGGGCTCTATCCGCTTCCAGACAAGAAATACACCAAGAAATACCAGCTGTTCTGCAAGGCGATAAGAAGCAAGGTGGGCAGAAGACTCATGGTCATGACCCTGCCCCAGCTGAAGGGATAAAAATTCATTTTTAGATTCATAGGATATGAAAATACTACTCATGGGAGAATACAGCAACGTTCATGCCACACTTGCCGAAGGACTCCGACAGCTGGGGCATCAGGTTACCGTGCTCTCTAACGGCGACTTCTGGAAGAACTATCCGCGGGATATCGACCTGGTCAGGAAGCCCGGGAAATGGGGCGGAATAGCGTATATGGCACGGTTGTATGCGCTGTTGCCCAAGCTTCGCGGATATGATGTCGTACAGCTCATCAATCCCATGTTTCTCGAGTTGAAGGCAGAGCGCATCCTACCCGTCTACCGTTATCTGAAACGGCACAACGGGAAGATTATCCTGGGCGGTTTCGGGATGGACTATTATTGGGTGAGTGGCTGCTGCAACGACCAACCGCTGAGATACAGCGATTTCAATATGGGAGAGACCCTGCGGACCAACGCTGACGCCCTGAAGGAAAGGAAAGACTGGCTGGGCACGGAGAAGGAAAGACTCAACAGAATCATAGCCGGCGAGTGCGACGGCATCGTGACGGGACTCTATGAATACTGGGCATGCTATCACCCGAAATTCCCCGCCAAGACCACCTTTATCCCTCTCCCCATCAAGCCCCATGACCTGGAACCGACTCAGGAGGATAGTGATAAGGTAAGGGTTTTCATCGGCATCAACAGAAGCCGGAGCGAATATAAGGGTACAGACATCATGCTGAAGGCTGCCCAGGCGATAGCAGAAAAATATCCCGACAGGATGGAACTGCGCCAGGCAGAAAACCTGCCCTTCCGGGAATACGTAAGGATGATGAACGGGAGCGATGCCATCCTCGACCAGCTTTACAGCTACACTCCCTCCATGAATCCGCTGGAAGCGATGTCCAGAGGCATCATCTGCATAGGAGGTGGAGAACCGGAAAACTACGAGATTCTTCATGAAACCCAGCTTCGTCCCATCATCAACGTAGAGCCCAGCTACGAGAGTGTCTACGGAGAACTGGAAAAACTCATCCTGCATCCAGAGCGGATACCTCTGTTAAAAAAGCAAAGTATGGAATATATAGAAAAGCACCACCATTATATAAAGGTGGCTCGCGAATATGAAGCCTTTTACTGGAAATAAAAAAAGAGCACTCAATCACTTGAGCACTCTTTTTTATAATTAGATTAAACTTTCTAATTTTATTTGTATAAGTAAAAGATGATGAAAAGACGTTTCACAACGTCCGTTTGTTTTAACTGATGCAAAGATACAACATTTCGGATTACCAATGTCGTAAATTTTGTCTTTTCAGGAGGTTAAAAATATTGTTTTATATAAAAGAAAACAGTTTTTACCACCTATCAACCAGTTTTTACCACCTTTATCGATACTCTCTTTTCTTTTTCCGACAATATTTACCGTACATTTTGTTAATAAAGGGCGGCGCCCAGGGTTTTCAGGACGCCTTGTGCACTGCTTCTGGGACTTCAGCCCGTTCTTGAGACCACATACAAGGGGTCTGTAGAGCAAGAAGGCTGGCTTATAGGGCCAAATACTCCAAACCCTATCTCAATTTCAGTTATTTCAGTTATTTCAGTTTTCAGCGTGCCCCTATATGTTAGATATGTAGTTACGAATTGTAAGTAAATTATATATCTTATATATTTATATATATATAAATATATAAGATAATACTATAAAGAGAAAAGTACTAAGGCGCTGAAAACTGAAATAACTGAAATAACTGAAATTGAAATAATAAATCGGGGATCTTCCGGAATATCCTGATTCTCCTGATTTACAGTTTCTTTTCCACAACTCTATGTTTTCTGTTCCACAACTCTATGTTTTTTCTGCTCTCAAAACTATGACTTGTAATTATTAACCAACTTACAATTTGAAAGCTACTGAAAATCGGCCCTTATCACAACCCGAAATTTGGTGGTATCAAAAAAAAGTCGTACTTTTGCAGGTGATTAGGAGAAAGGCATCAACCTCTCCTTCACACCATCAATCGGAAGATATAGGCGCCAATCGGAAGAAAGATGGAAACAATTAATAATTTACAATTAGTATCTACATCTCAGTTGGTATATTTATTTCTTCATGATTTCCAAAGGTAGCTGGGTAGCTTTGGCAACCTGTTCGGCAGAAAGTCCCATTGCCAGCAATCGTTGTGCTGTTTCAGTTTTGGTCTTATGTTTGCCTTCCGGGCTGAAGGCCCAAAAGCTCCTAGCCCAGGGCGTGTGGGGCAAAACAATAGAAAAAGGGTCTAAATGCCACGATGAACGGGTGACATATAGACCCTTTTATTTACTCTACGATGGCTGTCCAACCACCTGCTGGAGCCAGATGTATCTGAAGCTTATCGCCGGCACTGATCTGCTGGTAAGTATGCTTATAGTCTGTGGCTTCACGGTCGGCATTGATGCCGTCGGCAAAGATGTTCGCCTTGCCGCTCAGCTTTTCAGGACGGTTGGTCTTTCCGTTCAGCTTCAGTAATGGAGAGAGGTCGATGGTGAGGTCACGAGCCTGCCAGTTGTTCATCGCTGCAATATACCATCTGCTGCCCTTTCTCTTGGCTACAACCACGTATTCGCCCAGTTTGCCGTCCAATGGCACCACCTGGTCATAAACCGTCGGTATCTGGGCTATGAAATCGGTACACTCCTGATTCTGCATATACTTCGTAGGACTGTCGGCAAGCATCTGCAAAGGAGCATCAAAGATAGTATACATCGCCATCTGATGCACTCTGGTGCCCTGGCTCATCGGATGGTCGTTGTTGCCGAAGAACTGCGAACGGACGGCATTCACCATGGCTCCAGGCGTATAGTCGAAACTGCCCGGCAGGGCACGGAGATATGGAATCGTCACGTCATAGCGAGGCTGGTCGTGCAGAGGACCATCGCCCACACGAGGCTCCCACTTGGAATTCTCCAAACCCTTCACGCCCTCGAAATTCACGATGTTGGGATAGGCAAACTGTACGCCAAACGGCCGCATGCCATGAAGGTCGAGCAGAAGATGATGTCTGGCAGCACATTCAGCCACCTCGTATACGGAATTGATAGCCTTCTGGTCGTCACGGTCAAAGAAATCAACCTTGAATCCCTTGACGCCCATATCGCCGTAATGCTTCATGATTTCTTCCATCTTCTCATGACCGCGCTGGATGAGATTGCGCCATGAAGACCAGAGAATCACTCCTACCCCATTCTGCTTGGCATAGTTGATGATGCCCGCCATATCCATCTTGTCGGAGAAGATGAGCAGGTCTTCGGGATCGCTCCAGCCTTCATCGATGATGATATATTCCAAGCCGTTCTTGCGGGCAAAATCCACAAAATACTTATAGGTATCGGTATTGATGCCGGCACGGAAATCCACGCCCGTGATATTGGTGTTGTTCCACCAGTCCCAAGCCACTTTTCCCGGCTTTATCCACGATGTATCCTTGATTCTGCACTGAGGTCCCAGCTGTCGGGCAATATCATTGCCTACCAGCTGTTTGTCTTCATCGGTTACGAGCACGATGCGCCAAGGCAGACGGGTTACCTTTTCTGCGATATAGCCGGCACGCTCTGTAGGGACCAGGTTCAGGCGGTTGTATCCACCTATCTTCTCCTTTAAAGGATAAGGAGGAAAGGCAGCCTGCAGCGAATGTTCTGAAGAAGACGCACCCTTCAGGAGATACATGCCCGGATAGTTTTCTACATCAGCCTCCATGACCACGGCCTTCTTTCCTTCAGGCAGACAGACGGCTAGAGGCGTGATGGCGAGGGAATCCTGATACATTCTGGACAGCGGAGCCTCGTCATAATAGGACTCGAAGGAATAGCACCAGCGCTCTCCTTCACGGTTATCATTCACATAAGGTACGAAACTCTGATAGTTGCCGGCAAAGCGATATTCGGAAGTTTCATTCACCACCTTATTGATTGTCTTCTTAGGGATGATGCGATAGGCTGCAGCATTCAGGAAAACGCGGAATTCCACATCATATCCGTTGCAGGAAAGGAGCAGCTGCTGATAGCCGCCCGTATCATCGTTCTTATAATTATGAACGGTAGCCTTGCGCACCTTCGGATTGACGCCAAAGGTCTGTCTATCAGTCTGTAAGGAGATAGCGGAAGGTTTCAGAACCTGGGTTTTCCCCTTGGTGATATCCCAGGTTATCGACTTATCCACATGGATGTTAACAACCATATCGCCCAATAATGATTGGACGGTATATACTTTCGCCGACAAAGGCAGGCAGCATAAAGCCAGGATTGGAGTGATTAATCTTGCATCCATACCTAAGTTGTTTTGTTGTTTATCTAATGGTTAAAGAGTTCCGTTCCAAAAATGCAGATCATTCACGGAACGGAACTTCCGGGTCTTATGAGAGGGAAAGCATCTTCTCGATAGGCTTGACGGCATCCTTGGCTATTTCCGGAGCCACTTCTACCGTAGGCCAGCCGAACTTCAGGCTATTGTAGATCTTCTTCAATGAGTTCATCTTCATATATTCGCACTCATTGCAGCTGCAGCCTACTCCACCCTCGCTAACCTCCGGCGGAACAGGATAGAAGACGACGGAAGGACAGTTGCGCTCCAGCTCGTGCAGGATACCAGCCTCTGTGGCGATGATATACTCCTTGATTTCCGGATGCTCCTGGGCATAATGAAGCATGGTGGCTGTAGAACCCTTCACATCGGCTACGGCAAGCACAGGCGCCTTGCATTCCAGGTGGGCCATCACGACGGCATCAGGATGCTCCTGCTTCAACTGGATGATAGCCTCTACAGAGAACTTCTCATGCACATGGCAGCCACCATTCCAGAGCAGCATGTTCCTGCCCGTCACGCTGTTGATATAGTTGCCCAGGTTGTAATCAGGACCGAAGATGATCTTCTCGTCCTGCGGGAAGGCATCAATCACCTTCTTGGCATTGCCGCTGGTCACCACACAATCGGTCAGCGCCTTCACGGCAGCGGTAGTGTTGACATAGCTCACCACCTTATATCCAGGATGCTCCTCCTTGTACTTCTTCAAATCCTCAGCCTTGCAGCTGTCGGCAAGCGAGCAGCCGGCATTGAGGTCTGGGCAGAGCACGGTCTTGTCAGGGCTCAGGAGCTTGCAGGTCTCAGCCATGAAATGAACACCACACATCACCATCACCTTGGCATCGGTCTCGGCAGCCTTGCGTGCCAGCGCCAGGGAATCGCCCACGAAGTCGGCAATGTCCTGAATCTCGCCTACGGTATAGTAGTGCGCCAGGATGATAGCATCCTTCTCCTTACAGAGTTTCTTGATTTCAGCTTTCAAGTCTAAGGCTTCGTCAACGGGTTCGTCAACGTATCCTTTCTCAATCCATTCTTTTTTCACCATAATATTCATATTTATATTTCTTTATTTCTAATTTTTAAAAAAGAATTATTAGGATGATGATATGACGTGGATAAGTGGATAAAAAACAGTCCGGATATTTGCTGTTTCCGTTATCCAAGTCTTCCTGTCAGTTTTGAGCACGGGTAATGGAAATCTTTTTCCTGGCTCTTAATGCCTTAACCGTTTTATCAACATTTCCCCAATTCGCTGCAAAGTTAATAAGTTTATATCTTTTTCCGCTCAAAAAGTGCGAAAAAGTTTCTAAAAACTTATTAATAACCCTGTGGATATCCCTATTTTCACATTCATGACATGGGGGCTGTGGATATTTACGAAGTTATTAAAAAGTTATGAATAGGGTTTTCCGTACACTTATCAACGGTTTTTCGTGTATAAACAAAAAAGCAGAAACCGGTCAGGATTTCTGCTTGAATACGTTTTCTATTTTTTCGATAATCAGTTCGGGAGATATATTCTTCATGCAGGCAAAGTCCCCGCGCATGCATGGCTTGTTGCCGTAGATGCTGCAAGGACGGCAAGGCAGGTCAAGCTGAACGGCATTGTCGGGGCTCTGATGCCATCCCATGAAGCCAGCGTAAGGATGAGTGGCTCCCCAGACGCTAACGACAGGAGTATTGACGAGCGAAGCCAGATGCATATTGGCACTATCCATGCTCAGCATGACGTGGAGATGGCTCATCAGGATTAGTTCCTGCTGCAGACCGCCCAGATGGGAGGAAGCATTCACTACCTGCTTATAGTCTTCTGCCCATTTATCCATGACCGGAGTCTCGTTTTTGCCTCCTCCGAAGAGGAAGATATGGCAGTGGGGATGATTGTGGATAAGTTGCTGGATAACTTTTTCCATCAGCTGTACGGGATAAATCTTGCCTTCGTGGGCAGCAAACGGAGCGATGCCTATCCAAGGTTCGGTTATGTGCTTGTTTTCCAGACTGATAACGCTGTCGCCAGCTCTGAAAACTTCCTGTGGCAGGCTGGCGAGATTGCCTTTTCCTTCGCCGAAGATGGATGTGAATTCCATCTTGACGGGATAGCCTAACTGTGCAAAAACATCTGCATAATTCTGGAAGGAGCTAGACAGCTGCTGCAGTTTCTTGCCGGAAGATGCAACCAGCTTGCGCTTGCCGCTGCGATGCTTGTCGATGTGTGCCACCTTGAAATTGGCTAGATTGAAACGCATGCGCAGATAGCTTGAGCGCAATACGCTATGCAGGTCGGCTATCGCCGTGAACTGCTTGGCGATGAGTCGGCGATACAATGCATTCAAGCCCGTTACGCCTTTGTATTCGCCCTTGATGTCTGCCTCCATGAAGCCTACGTTAGGGGCGAGGTCTTCGAAGAATGAGCGGGCGAATGGACGACTGAGCACTGTTATCCTGACATGTGGATATTGTCTGGCCAGCGAATATATCACAGGTACGGTCATGGCAACATCGCCCATGGCCGAGAATCTTATAACAAGTATATGCTCTGTCTTCATTTGTTTTTTCTTCTTTATATATATAATAAGGTGGGAATGGGGAGAAATAGCTCTCCCTCATCCTCCTCCTGTTTTATTTCTGGTTGTAGAGAACCGGATTGGTAGAAGGATCGTTGTACATCTTCATCTGGCGATATACCTTCATGTACTTTCTTCCCGCCTCGATATCTTCCAGGAGCTGGTCGATGGCTGTAGAAAGGTCTACCTGCTGTTCGAGCAGCACGTTGAGCTTAGCCTGGCACTTAGCCTTGTGCTCAGCAGAAGCCTCAGGACGGTCTACCTGCTCCTTCATGTGATAAATCTTGAGGGCGAGGATGCTCAGGCGGTCAACAGCCCATGCCGGACTCTCGGTATTGATGCGCGCATCCGGATGTACCTTTACGTCCTTATAAGTCTCACGGAAGTAAGAGTCAATCTGCTCCACGAGGTCAGTACGGTCCTGATTGCTCTTGTCGATACGGCGCTTCAAGACGAGCGCTTCAGCAGGATCAATCTGCGGATCGCGGATGATATCCTCGAAATGCCACTGTACGGTATCAATCCAGCACTTGAGGTAGAGACGGTTCTCGATGGTACCTTCGGCAAACGGATTATTGATAGGAGTATCAATATTGTCTTTGATGTGATAATCAGCTATCGCCTGATTAAAAATCCTGTTAGCGTTTTCTGTAAATGTCATATGGTTTGAAATGTTTAATTAAATACTGCACAAAAGTAACAAATTTCTCTCAAAGAGCCAACAAAAAAGCGAAAAAAGACCAAATTAATGCACAATTTAGGGGTGATTGTGCACCGAAAGTCACTTTTTTCGCCAAAATATTTGTTTATCTCAAAAAAAAAGTGTTCCTTTGCACTCAGATTTTTAATTAGAAATTAATTTATAAACATTTTAAAGGTTACAATTATGTCAGAAATTGAAAGCAAAGTAAAGGCAATTATCGTTGATAAGCTCGGTGTTGATGAGGCAGAAGTAAAGCCAGAGGCAAGCTTCACAAACGATCTCGGTGCAGATTCATTGGATACAGTAGAGTTGATCATGGAATTCGAGAAGGAGTTCTCTATTTCTATTCCAGACGATAAGGCTGAGAAGATTGCTACTGTAGGTGACGCTATCGCTTACATCGAGGAGAACGCTAAGTAATTTAGCACTAAAATTTTATAAATGGAATTAAAGAGAGTTGTTGTAACAGGTCTCGGTGCTGTGACTCCAGTAGGTAATAATCCAGAGGAAACCTGGAATAACCTTCTTGCTGGAAAGAGCGGTGCTGCTCCTATTACTCATTTCGATACAACCCTTTTCAAGACCAAGTTCGCTTGCGAGGTTAAAGACCTGAACATCAATGATTGGATTGATCGTAAGGAAGCTCGCAAGCTTGACCGTTATACCCAGTTGGCTATGATTGCTGCCATGCAGGGTGTAAAGGACGCTGAAATTGATCTTGAGAAGGAAGACTTGGACAACGTTGGCGTTGTATTCGGTGTAGGTATCGGTGGTATCAAGACTTTCGAGGATGAGGTGAAGTACTACGGTACTCACGAGGAGAATGGTCCTAAGTTCAATCCATTCTTCATCCCTAAGATGATTGCAGATATCGCTTCTGGTCAGATTTCAATCCACTTCGGATTCCACGGACCAAACTACACTACTACATCTGCATGCGCTTCTTCAAGCAACGCATTGGCTGATGCCTTCAACCTGATTCGTCTGGGCAAGGCAAACATCATCGTGAGCGGTGGTGCCGAGGCTGCTATCTGCGCTTGTGGCGTGGGTGGTTTCAATGCTATGCATGCATTGTCAACACGTAATGATGATCCTGAGCATGCTTCACGTCCATTCAGCGCAAGCCGTGATGGATTTATCATGGGCGAAGGTGCTGGTTGCTTGATTCTCGAGGAACTGGAGCACGCTAAGGCTCGTGGTGCGAAGATCTATGCTGAGATGGTAGGCGAGGGCGAGAGTGCTGATGCTTATCACATCACAGCTTCTCATCCTGAGGGTCTCGGTGCTAAGCTCGTTATGGAGCGCGCATTGGCTGATGCCAATCTGAAGCCAGAGGACATTGACTATATCAATGTTCACGGTACATCTACCCACGTAGGTGATATCTCTGAGGCTAAGGCTATCAAGGCTGTCTTCGGTGATGCAGCTTACAAGCTTAACATCAGTTCTACCAAGTCAATGACTGGTCACCTCCTCGGTGCTGCCGGTGCAGTAGAGGCTATGGCTTGTGTTCTTAGTGTGAAGAACGATATCGTTCCTCCTACTATCAACCACGAAGAGGGTGATGACGATCCAGAGCTCGACTACAACTTGAACTTTACCTTCAACAAAGCTCAGAAGCGTGAAGTTCGTGCTGCATTGAGCAATACTTTCGGATTCGGCGGTCACAACTGCTGTGTAGTATTCAAGAAGTATGCTGAATAATTTTATAGATAGAATAAAGCTCTCTTTCCGCAAGGATAAAGAGCTTTATTTTTCTTTGTACGAAATCCTTGGTTTCTATCCTCACGATATCAGTTATTACAAGCTTGCCTTGATGCACAAGAGCATCATGCGCCGCAATTCAAAGGGTAAGCCGGTGAATAACGAGCGCCTGGAGTTCCTGGGCGATGCTGTTCTGGATGCTGTAGTAGGAGACATCGTGTACCAGCACTTCCCTGGCAAGCGTGAGGGATTCCTTACGAATACCCGAAGCAAGCTAGTGCAGCGCGACACGCTCAACAAGCTGGCGCAGGAGATGGGTATCAATCAGCTGATTTTATCTAACGGACACAGTTCTTCTCATAACAGCTATATGGGAGGAAATGCATTCGAAGCCTTGGTTGGTGCCATCTATCTG
This sequence comes from Prevotella sp. SGI.167, assembly GCF_050313615.1. Lineage (NCBI taxonomy): Bacteria > Pseudomonadati > Bacteroidota > Bacteroidia > Bacteroidales > Prevotellaceae > Prevotella > Prevotella sp. SGI.167. Next base: position 59,464 of record NZ_JBNPLT010000017.1, read on the forward strand.
GACCGCGGTTATGACGCATGCATGTTTTTCATGAAGAATCGCATTCTGGCACAAATGATAAACATTGATAAGGTGGCTTACAAGGAGGTTAACTTCAAGAGCAAGCTTATCGAATGGAGCCAGAAAAACCGCGTACAGCTTGAATATGTATTGATTGAGCAGCAGAAAGATGACAATGGAAGCCCTGTGTTCACCTATCAGGTGGAAATTGAAGGCGTGAAAGGGGGTATCGGCAAGGGATATTCCAAGAAAGAAAGCCAGCAGTTTGCCTCTAAGGAAACTTTAGACAACCTGCGCAAGAAACCGCAGTATATTGATGAGGTCTTTGCTGCCAAGGCTAACCGTACAAAGATGGAGGAAGAGCCTGTGCTCAATGTGCCTAGCACAGAAGTGCAGGAGAATTTCATCATCTCGCAGAATCTGGACGAAAAAAAACTAGAGGAGAAGCACGTCAGCGTGTTCAAGGAAGAGGTTTTTTCGGACAAGGCTGCTGCAGAGGAGAATGAAATGGCAGAAACCGTCGTAGAACAGAACAATAGCGACGAGTTTGACTTGAGCGATATTACAGCAGAGCCTAAGGAGATGTCTAGAGAAGACATCATTGCAGCTGCCGAGGCGGCTGCTTTTGCTGAAGAATAAACTCTTTACATATCGGAAAAAGACTCCCATAGAAAGGTAATATAAACTTATCTATGGGAGTCTTTTTGTATACATCAGGTAGGGCTTTTATTGCAGTTTCTCTCCTCATATATATCTATCTTGGATTTTTGTATTAAAAAAAAGTAAAAACTTTCTCTATATCAAAAGATTGAATTAATTTTGCATCTACTTTATAAGGTATATATATCTAGATATGAGTTTAACAACGATAGTAAGTAATGTCTTCAAACCCCGACAGAAGGAGTTGGAGAAGTATGTTAATGATGCAGAACATTTGCAGCATCATACACTCATGCGCCTTATTGAAAAGGGCAAGAATACGGAATATGGTGTAAAGCATCTATTAAATACTACCAATAGTTATGAGAAATTTGCGATGAATGTGCCTGTCAACACCTATGAGGAGCTGAAGGGGGACATCGACCGCATGCGCCATGGAGAAAAGGATATCCTGTGGCCGGGTACCGTGAAATGGTATGCTAAATCTTCGGGTACTACCAACGACAAGAGTAAGTTTATCCCTGTTTCTCATGATGGTTTGCATGGTATTCATTATGCGGGTGGATTTGATGCCGTAGCGCTCTATCTGCGTAATAATCCGAAAAGCAGGATTTTCGACGGCAAGAGCCTGATTCTCGGCGGTAGCCATTCGCCTAACTATAATGTTTCGGGCAGTCTGGTGGGCGATTTGAGTGCTATTCTCATCGAAAACATCAATCCGCTTGCCAATCTGGTGCGTGTGCCTAGGAAGGAAACGGCTCTCCTGAGCGACTTCGAGGTGAAGCGCGACCGTATTGCGCAGGAAACCCTGAACAAGAACGTTACGAATATCTCGGGTGTGCCTAGCTGGATGCTCAGCGTTCTGGTACGCGTCATGGAGCTTTCAGGCAAGAAGCATCTGGAGGAAGTATGGCCAAACCTGGAGGTTTTCTTCCACGGTGGTATTGCCTTTACGCCTTATCGCAAGCAGTATGAGCAGCTCATCACTTCGCCTGACATGCATTATATGGAGACTTATAATGCCAGCGAAGGCTTCTTCGGACTGCAGAGCGATCCATCCGACCCGGCGATGCTCCTGATGATAGATTATGACGTCTTCTACGAGTTTATCCCTATGGATGAATTCGGCAAGGCCAATCCTACCATCATACCTCTATGGGATGTGGAAATAGGCAAGAACTATGCGATGGTTATCACTACCTCCTGTGGATTATGGCGTTACATGATTGGTGATACCGTTCAGTTTACAAGCAAGAATCCATATAAGTTTGTCATTACCGGCAGAACCAAATACTTCATCAATGCCTTTGGCGAGGAACTGATTATGGATAATGCCGAGAAGGGTCTGGCTTATGCCTGCGAGAAGACGGGTGCCCAGGTGGCTGAATATACGGCTGCTCCTGTCTATATGGACAGCAACGCCAAATGCCGCCATCAGTGGCTTATCGAATTCTCCAAGGAACCGGAAAGCCTGGACGAGTTTGCCAGCCTGCTCGACCGGAAACTGCAGGAAATCAACAGCGACTATGAGGCTAAGCGATTCCACGACGTTACGCTCCAGCATCTGGAAATAGTAAAGGCAAGACCGGGAGTCTTCAACGATTGGCTCAAGAGCAAGGGCAAGCTGGGTGGTCAGCATAAGATTCCCCGTCTCAGCAACAGCCGCAAGAATCTCGACGAAATGCTGATGATGAACAAGTAAATTTTTATCGCTGCCTTCGAGATAGGGTAGCGAATATAAAGATAATATACAATGATTAATATGAATGACATCAAGGACAAGTTGAAGTTAAATTCCTTGTTTCTGCCTTTCTATCTGGCGGTCTTCTTCCTGTTGGCTTCCTGTGCACGAATGGGACAGCCTGACGGAGGATGGTTTGACGAGACACCACCTAAGGTGGTAGGTGCCTCGCCGGCTGACGGTGCTGTCAATGTGAAGGAGAAGAAGATAGATATTTACTTCGATGAGTTTATCAAGGTGGATAATCCTACCGAGAAGGTGGTGGTTTCGCCTCCTCAGCTTGAAGTGCCTGAAATCAAAGGCGCAGGAAAGCGTATTCATATTTCGCTTGTCGATTCTCTGAAACCCAATACCACTTATACCATCGACTTCTCGGATGCTATCAGCGACAACAACGAGGGAAATCCGATGGGCAACTATACCTATAGTTTTTCTACAGGTACCGTCATTGATACGATGGAGGTTGCGGGATATGTGCTGGAGGCTGAGAATCTGGAACCTATCAAGGGTATTCTCGTAGGTCTCTATGATGATCAGGCTGATTCTGCGTTCAAGACCAAGCCTATGTTGCGTGTAAGCCGTACGGACAGTAGAGGACGTTTCGTCATCAAGGGCGTAGCGCCGGGCTCTTATCGCATCTATGCCCTGCAGGACATGGACGGCAACTATATGTTCAATCAGAAGAGCGAGAAAATCGCCTTCACCCATGACATCATCATACCATCCAGCAAGCCTGATATCAGACAGGATACCACATGGATAGACTCGCTGCACATCAAGTCGATTGACCAGGTGAAATATACTCATTTCCTGCCTGATGACGTGGTGCTCAGGGCTTTTACGGAACCGTTGACAGACAGATATTTCCTGAAGGCAGAGCGCAAGATGCCTAACTGTTTCTCGCTCTATTTCAGTTATGGAGATTCCATCCTTCCTGAGATAAAGGGACTTAACTTTGATGCCGAAAAAGCGTTCATCATAGAAAGTTCGGAGAAGAAAGATTCCATCACCTATTGGCTGAGGGATACTGCCCTGGTCAATCAGGATACGCTTCGCATGGATCTTACCTATCGCATGACCGACAGTACGGGTGTGCTGATATGTCATACCGATACGGCTATGGAGATTCTTTCCAAGGAACCATACGCCAAGCGAATGAAAGCCAAGGAAAAGGAGATAGCCGAGTGGTCCAAGAAACAGGAAAAACTCAAGAAGAAAGGTATGCCTTATGACTCGGTGATGGCCATCAAACCGCTTGAGGTCAAGGTGGGAGTTGCCTCAGAACTGGACCCGGACAAGAACGTTACGTTCAGTTTTGATACTCCGCTTGCCAAGGCAGATACGGCAGGAATGCATCTTTATGCCAAGCATGATACGCTCTGGTATCGGGCTCCTTTTGAATTTGATTCGATAGGAAACCGGGAATATGTGCTGAGAGGAGAGTGGAGACCTGATATAGAATATAGTCTTGAGGTGGATTCTGCTGCTTTCGAGGATATCTACGGTCTGGCATCCAAGCCTATCAAGCAGGGATTCAAGGTCAGCTCGCTCGATACATACGGCACTCTCCTGGTGAATATCACCGATAATTTTGGAAATTTGCCTCTCCTGGTACAGTTGTTGAATGCTCAGGACCAGGTGGTGAAGTCGGTGAAGGCAGTAAATGGGGTAGCAGAATTCTATTATCTTAAACCGGAGAAGTATTACATGCGCCTGATTGTTGATAGAAACAACAACGGCAAATGGGATACGGGCTGTTATGATGATGATTTGCAGGCGGAGGAAGTATATTATTATCCGGAACTCCTGGAATGTAAGGCTAAATGGGATTTGACGGAAAGCTGGAGCCCGAAGTCTTATGAACTGTCCAGGCAGAAGCCTTCTGCCATCACCAAGCAGAAACCTGACAAGGAAAAGAAAGTAAAGAATCAGAATGCGCAACGTGCCAAAAAATTGGGCATAGAGTACATTCCTAAAATGTTATAGTTATGAAGACATTTAAATCTTTTTTGATAGCAGCAATGCTACTCTTGGTCAGCACAACCGTGTCTGCCCAGTGTACATTTCGTAATACGGCATTCAAATCGGGTGAGTTTCTCACCTATAACCTATATTACAATTGGAAGTTCGTTTGGGTAAAGGCTGGTAATGCCAGCATGTCGGTTATCCAGACTACCCGTCATGGTAAGCCTGCTTATCGTGGTTCGCTCGTAACCAGAGGAAATAAGCGAGTAGACGATTTCTTTGTGCTTCGTGATACTTTGCTTTGCTATAGTGGTACGGATCTGGCACCGCTCTATTTCCGCAAGGGAGCCCGTGAAGGCAAGCGATATACCGTAGATGAGGTTTTCTATAATTATGCCGGTGGCAAATGCAATGTAAACCTGCATTATCAGAATAAGAATGGCGAGCATAAATGGAAAAAGGCTTCCTACGAGGATTGTGTTTTCGACATGATGAACATCTTCCTCCGTGCCCGCAGCTTTGATCCTGCCAACTGGAAGCGGGGACATTGCGTCAAGTTCCCTATCTGTGATGGCGGCGGTCGTAATCCGGCTCAGTTGAAGTATGGTGGAAAGGTTACGGTCAAGGCTGACAACGGCGTGAAGTATCGTTGCCTGCGTCTTGAATATATGGAGATTGACGATGGTAAATGGAAGAAAATCGTAGATTTCTATATAACCGATGATGAGAATCATGTGCCTGTACGCCTGGATATGTTCCTGAAGTTTGGTTCGGCAAAGGCATTCCTGGTTGGCATGAAGGGCACCAGAAACCCTGTTACTTCTATTGTGCAGTAAGCAGCAGGTTTATAGATAAAAAATAAAGGCATCAGGTTGTATTCCGTTGATGGAAACAGCCTGGTGCCTTTTTTATGTTTATGCGGTAATCTTCCTTATTTCAGATATTCTCCGAAGTCGGTCAGTCTCATATCTCCCTTCTTCAGGAAGGTATCGTGCATGGCGAGGGCGGCACGCATGCTCTGTGGCTCGTGCCCCTTTTCTGCAAATTTCAAGTATTCACGAAGCATTGGACGATAATCCGGGTGCGCACAGTTCTCGATAATCTCCTTGGCACGGCGCAAAGGACCCTTGCCGCGAAGATCGGCGACTCCCTGTTCAGTAACGATAACATCCACATCGTGCTCGGTGCTATCTACATGGCTGCACATCGGAACGATGGCTGAAATGCAACCGTTCTTGGTGGTACTCTGGGTGGTGAAGATGGAGATGTAGCCATTTCGCTCGTAATCGCACGAACCACCGATACCATTCATCAGCTTGCTGCCGCAGATGTGGCTGGAGTTCTCGTTGCCATAGATATCGCACTCGATGGCGGTATTCATGGCGATGACACCCAGTCGGCGGATTACCTCCGGAGAGTTGGAAATCTCGCTCTGGCGGATGGTGAGATGCTTCTTGAAGTAATCTATATCATCATACACCTCTTTCAAAGTCTCGTTTGTTACGGTGAGCGAAGAGCAGGATGCATCCTTTATTCTTCCCTCACGCATGTATTTCACTACAGCATCCTGAACCACCTCGGTATAGACGCTGAATACAGGCACGTTAGGATTCTGTCCCAATGCCTCAAGAACGGCATTGGAAGTTACGCCCACTCCGCTCTGCAAAGGCAGGAACTGAGGAGGAATATGTCCCTTCTTCAGGTCGCTGACCAGGAAATCAGCCACATTATGTCCCATCTGTTCGGTTACAGGGTCGAGTGGCTTGAAGGCACGCGCCTCTTCCGGAATGTTGCATTCTACCACACCCACAATCTTATGTGCATCAATCTCCACATACTCTTTACCTATTCTATCGCCCACATTCAAGATTGGGATAGGTGTGCGGAATGGGCATTCTGCTATCTCATATACATCGTGAAGATAACGGGAAGCTGGACTGTGGAAGGTATTCTTCTCGATGAGCACCTTCTTTGCCAATCTAACGATGGTAGGAACAATGCCGCCGGCAGAGGTAAGGAATGCCTTACAGGTAGTTTCGCCTTCTTCCAAATCAGAAACTTCGATGATGGCAAGGTCTATCTCGCCATAGAAACCACGGCGCAGGCGCTCAGCCATGTGGCCGAGATGCATATCCTCGTAGTCGATTTCACCGAGATTGGTATGGGTGCGGAAATCCTTGTTGGTAGAAAATGGCGCACGGAACTTGATGGCATGGGCTGCTGCCATGTCACCTTCGATACTCTGCGAGGTAGAAGCACCTGTCAGGATGCCCACCTGGAAAGGTCTGCCCGCCTCATGCTCTGCCACGGCTCTCTTGGAGAGTTCGCGGAAAGTTGCCTTAGGCACGCCGTTTGGTGTGAAACCACTCAATCCGATTGTATCTTGATCGTTAATCATCGCTGCCGCTTCGGCAGCACTCAATCTTGTATATGCCATTTTCTTCTAACTTAATACTCATTAGCGGAACTTATAGCCGCCTTCTTGATAATTGATAACTGTTATGCGGCTGCAAAGTTACACATTATTTTCGATATACGCTAATAATTTGATAATTTTATGCATATATTAGGCTAAAAACTTACAAATAGTGAATAGATATACAGAAACTGTTTACTTTATGCAAAAAACTATTTTGTTTTCTGCATCCTGTATTTTGTTTTTTCCCGATTTATTCTCTACTCATGTTAGCATTTTCATCAGATAAAAGTGGTATTTTAGGGGCATTTAATAACATTTTGCGAATGATTTGTCGGATATATCAGAAAAATGAGTTAACTTTGCACTCAAAACATAAATAATATAAAAATAAGGTTCAAACAAAATGGAACAGAAATTATTGATCTACAACACTCTCACTCGTACGAAAGAGAGATTCACTCCGCTCCACGCTCCTAACGTGGGCATGTATGTTTGTGGCCCAACTGTGTATGGCGATCCGCATCTTGGTCATGCGCGTCCTGCCATTACATTCGATATACTCTTCCGCTATCTCAAGCACCTGGGCTACAAGGTTCGCTACGTTAGAAACATTACCGACGTGGGCCACCTGGAGCACGATGCAGATGAGGGCGACGACAAGATTGAGAAGAAGGCACGCCTGGAGCAGTTGGAGCCAATGGAGATTGCGCAGTACTACATCAACCGCTACCACGATGCCATGGAGGCGCTGAACGTACTCCCTCCTAGCATTGAGCCTCATGCCACAGGCCATATCATCGAACAGGAGAAGCTGGTACAGGAAATCCTGGACAATGGCTATGCTTACGAGAGCAACGGCTCTATCTACTTCGACATCGAGAAGTATAACAAGGATCATAAGTACGGTATCCTCTCCGGACGTAACCTGGAGAACGTAATCAACGAGAGCCGCGAACTGGCTGGTATCGGCGAGAAGAAGAACCAGGCTGACTTTGCCCTCTGGAAGAAGGCTTCACCAGAGCATATCATGCGCTGGCCTAGTCCTTGGAGCGATGGTTTCCCAGGATGGCACTGCGAGTGTACTGCAATGGGCAGAAAGTATCTGGGCAGCCACTTTGATATTCACGGTGGCGGCATGGATTTGATTTTCCCTCACCACGAGTGCGAGATTGCGCAGGCTGTGGCTTCTCAGGGCGACCAGATGGTTCGTTACTGGATGCATAACAATATGATTACCATCAACGGTCAGAAGATGGGTAAGAGTCTTGGCAACTTCATCACTCTGGAGCAGTTCTTCACTGGCAATCACGACAGTCTGGAGCAGGCTTATTCGCCAATGACCATCCGTTTCTTCATCCTCTCTGCTCACTACCGCAGCACAGTAGATTTCTCTAACGATGCCTTGAAGGCTAGCCAGAAGGGATTGGAGCGCCTGATGAACAGTTTGAAAGACCTGGAGCGTGTGCCGGTGGCTAAGCAGAGCGATGAGCAGGTGAAGAAGTTCGTAAGCGAGTTGCGCCAGCGCTGCTACGATGCGATGAACGATGACTTCCAGACTCAGCTCGTCATCAGCTATCTCTTCGAGGCTTGCCACGTAATCAACACAGCCCTCGACCACAAGGCAAACATCTCTGCCGAAGACCTGAAGGAGCTTTCAGACACCATGCAGCTCTTCACCTTCGACCTGCTCGGCTTGAAGAGCGAGAAGGGAGCCAACAATGATGCCCGTGAAGAGGCTTATGGCAAGGTAGTAGATATGGTTCTCGACCTGCGTGCCAAGGCAAAGGCGGCCAAGGACTGGGCTACCAGCGACCAGATTCGCGATGCCCTCGCTGGTGCCGGCTTTGAGGTAAAGGACACCAAGGATGGTGTTACCTGGAAACTGAACAAGTAAAAATAGTCTCTATATATAATTAAGGTATGTCTCTCAAGAAACGTTTTGAGAGACATACCTTATTTAGTATGATTACTAAAACGTAAGGAATGATGAGATACAAGGTCATATATTTCGTGTTTTTTCTTCTTGCAATAATTAGCATAAGTTTCAAGCTGCGGGTGGATAGAAAGCTACTTTCAAAAACACTCTTCACTCTTCACGGATGCTCCCTAAACAACTAAAATACAGTTGATTAGGTGAGTGAAGAGTGGTAGCCTACTCTTCACCACTCTTCACCACTCTTCACCATGATCAGCTACTGTTTCCAAATGCCGGAAGAGGAGGGCAAATGGATGGTAAGCTTCGAGGTTTTCTATGAGCTTCATCTACAGTATCCTATGCTGGTGGAAAATTTGAGTACGTGTGAAGAGTGGTGAAGAGTTGTGAAGAGTGGATGACTACTCTTCACCGCTTGCAACCCTAGTGTTTATCAGAGTTTCAGGCTAATCTGTGAAGAGTGAAGAGTAAAATCGAGAGTAAGGTTTTTCCTGAGCAAAACCACGCTTCCAGCAGCCGGAAAGCATATTCCGACTGGCGATGGTAGACCTCCCGAAAATTTTCTCCCGGCGTATTACTTTGTGCCCGGCAATGGCAAAAAGTTGCCCCAGTAGAGGGCAATATTGTGCCATAGTCAGGCAAAAAGTGGAATGAGCCTCTTTCCAACTTCAAATAAGAGGGGAATCTCCCTTTTTCTTTTCTATTTATTTACTGATTTAGTAGCAATCGTATCCTTCTGCTTAGTAACTACGGAATCTCTCAACATTTTGTCTTTCTGCTTCTTATATTCCTTGTACTCTCGCTCATAGTAGTGAGCGTAGTTGACGAAAGGCTCGGTTACGGCATCGCTGCTGCTTGCCGTGAATGTGTGACCGTATGGGTCGCTTGCCTTGATGATAATCTTGGCATTCGGGTTCTTTGGTACATAATAATAAAGGTGGTTCATGATGAGATAACCGTTACCTTTGCTCACGAAACGATAGGATACACTCTCGCTGTATTTATGATGATAGCCGGCTGCAAAGGCATCCTGACCCTTGCTGCTGATGCGGCGCATCAGATATTCCTTGCCATCCTCTATGGCTACCACGCGCCAGTGACTGGTGGCATTGAAGACATTAGCTACCAGGATATTCCTGTTGGTTGCCAACTGCCAGTCCTTGGCATATTTCTCGCCGTTGAAATCTGTCTGCGCACGGAAGATGGTCATCTGCTTGCTCTTGTCCCAGAAAGTTCCCTTGTAGTAGCAATCGTTGATGCTGGTACCTACAAAGCTATAGACATAATATCCGTTCGGGGTGCCGCAGATGTTGATGTTCGACTGCCAGATATTGCCACAGGCTGCAGCATGACAATGCTCCATCACATCCTCGCCCTCATAGTTGATCTCATGGTTGCAGGCAAAATGAGTATGTCCGCAGAAGAGTTCGTATCCTCCCTTAAACTGCTTCAGCAGAGAGAGCAGGAGCGAGAGGCGGGAAGAGGAATAATGCCCCTCCTCATTGGCATTGGTCAGCGGCTTCGCCTTGCTGAAAGGCGCATTGCCGAAGGTAAAAGGAATGTGATAGCAGAGTACCACTTTCTTATCCTTGGGTGTAAGGGCCAGATTCTGTTTCAACCACTTCACCTGGCGCTCACGCAATTCTCCAGGAGAATAATAAGACATGCCGCGATGGAAGAAGCAGTTGTTGATGCAGACATAATGCACATCGCCACGGTCGAAGGAAAAATCGGTAGGACCGAAATTTTCCTCCCATTTCCTGCGATAGAGTGCCTTCCCATCCTGGTCGTGATTGCCGATGACGGAGAAGAGACGCATCTCTGAAGAGCCCAATGCCTGGCGTATCTGGCGCTCCAGCTTGGCATTATAGCCGCCATAATACTGTACATCATCGCCCATGCTCAGTCCATATACGGGAGTTCCTGCAGGAAGACTCTTGATGGTCTGCTTGATGTCTGCCATCGTCTGGGTTGTGAATCTTTCCACATCGCTCTTCTTGATGGGGTTATCATCCGGAGAAGTATAGTAAGGGCTGTAGGCATTGGTAACCTGCGGGTCGCCGATGACTATCATCTTGTAACTCACCTCCTTGCCGCCGGGCAATCGGGTGAGAGTAAAGTCATATTTCTTCTTATCGTTGGAAACTGCTTGGTAGAAACAAGCCGTGCGATCGGTTTCGCTATGGGTAGGTACCTCGCAGTCGGCAGGCACGGAGTAGTAGATGAAGCGAGCCAACGAGTCTCGTTTCATCTTGTAGCGTCCCGAGGAATCAGTCTTCACACAATGGTAGCCATCGCTCACGATGACGCCAGTCACTCCCTTGCCATCGGTATCCAGCAAGGTGCCGCTGATATTGAAGTCCATCTTCTTCACCACCGGCTTCGGTTTCTGAATGGAATCCTTCATCTGTGGATGATAATGTATGTTGGCCGCTATCTTGGGTCCGATGGCGGGCAGGGTAGTGATTTCCTCGTTGAGGCGCATTGTCATGCCGATTGCCACGAGCATGCAGCAAACGAGCAATATTCCACCGATGTATAGCAGTTTCCTTTTCATTCCTTTTGTATTGATATTATCGTGCAAAATTACGCATTTATTATGGGAAAACCTTAGATTATTGTTTAAAAATAACTAAATATTAATATATCTTCTTTATGATTATAACTGTCCTCTTTCTGCCCAATCGCCTCTGTCGAGGGTTCCGTATCCCACGGCTTCTGCTATATGGTAAGGCTTAATCTGTTCACTTCCTGCCAAATCAGCAATGGTTCGTGCCACTTTCAGTATTCTGTTATAGGCTCTGGCTGACAAAGAAAGCTTCTCCATTGCCATTCGGAGCAGTTCGATACCTTGTTCGTCGGGTTCGGCAAACTGATGAATCATTCTTTCGGTCATCTGGGCGTTGCAATGGATGCCTTTATAATCATTGAATCTTTCGGCTTGAACTTCTCTTGCCTTGATGACTCTTTCTCTTATCTTGGCACTTGGCTCACCTGGTGCTGCCTTCGGTATGTCCTGGAAAGGAACGGGACTGATTTCACATTGGATGTCTATTCGGTCTAAGAAAAGAGGGGCCGCTGATTGTCCCACTTTTTGGCTCGCTCCATGCCATCTGGCACTACGCCTACGATGATTTATCAAGGACATAGGTGAATGGCCATTGTTTATGTTCACGATGCAAAGATAACACTTTTTGTTTAATTAGTCGAGCCTTTTTGATTAGAATTGCTCCATTGTTCATAGACTCTATACATTCCCACATGGGCCAGGTGAATTTCTGATAGACAGAATCTAAGGAATGTATTGCGGCTTTATTCTTAAAAAAAAATAATTTTGTTGGTAAAAATTTGCAAATGCGAAATATTATCATTAACTTTGTAGCATCAAAATACGAGAAGAATGGAAAGTACGGAGATTATAAAGAACGCAGGCCTAAAAATCACTCCGCAACGTAAAGTGGTTTATGAGGTTATGATGGAATTGCGTCATGCTGCCATTGATGAAATAATCAAGTGTGTGCAATCCAAAGATAATGAGATAACCATCTCAACCATCTATCGCATTCTTGATTCGTTTTGCAAGGCTAATCTGTTATCATTTGTGTTCCATCACGAAGTGGGGAAAAGCTATTATGACATTACCGTGACAGAGCATCACCACATATTCGAGGGAGAGAGCATCTTGGATTATATGGATGAAGGGCTTACGGAATTGATACGACAGTATTTGAAAGAAAAGAATTTTGCATCGGTTGACATTAGCCGAATACAGGTGCAGATAACGATAAATAACCCAAAGTTAAACTCTAAAAAGTAACAAGTATGAGAAGTATCACGACTTTCGATTTGCAGTATGCACATCGCTTCTATGGCTTCCAAGGCGAAGCCCAGTATCTTCACGGTCACACTGGCACACTGACCATTGAGGTGGAAGATACGGTTGAAGAAGGTGTAAACATGGTGTACCCTTGTAATGAAATCCAAAAGGTGGCATGGAGCCTGTTGAAGAATTTTGACCATGCCTTGGTGCTCCGCGAAGATGACCCTTTGCTTCCTGCCATTCTTGATGTGTATGAAAAGCAAGGCATCAAAAACGGCCATCCGCAAAACAAAATGAAAGGAGAGGCCTTCAAGACCGAATTGGCAACGGCTTACCCTGATGCCCGTCTGGTTGTTACCAAAGAAACCATGACAGTGGAAGGTATGATTAAGATTGTATATGACTTGTTGAAAGACAAACTGAACATCGCTAAAATCACTTTCACAAGCGGTGTGAATGCCGCTTCTGCCGAGTTTACCACAAAGAATAACATCGACCGCTGTCCTCTTTGCGGTGTCGCCCTCAATGCGGATGGAGTATGCCCAAAATGTGGTTATCGTAAAAAATAATCCACGTAAAGCTGCATATAAAATAATGTGATGATGAAAATACGGGTGGAAAAGATTTCACACTTTTCCACCCGTATTGTACAAGTTAGAAAAATAATTTGAAATTCGGCTAATGGCTTCAACCTTTGTTTCCATAATCACATCGGCATATACCTGTGTTGTGTGACGGCTCGTATGGAAACTGACATTTTTCGTAATCCCTGCATCCGCAGCCATTTTTTTAAGGCTCGACTGATTATAGAGAGGCTATCATTCTCGTTTAATTTGTAATTTTACTATTTTATAGTGATTATTCTTTATCCTTGCTAAGGGAAGCATCGTGGCATCACCAAGTTTTTTTTGGGGGTAGATTGTCTGAAAACCCATAGCAGCCAAAATGTCTCCTAATATTTCTTATTGTTAACACTTTATCTTTGGTTTTCTCGAAATATTTTCGTAACTTTTTAGCTATCAAACAC
>NZ_JBNPLT010000018.1:0-72091 GCF_050313615.1 Prevotella sp. SGI.167
GCAAGTATGGAACTGGAATGCTATGTTCGAGGGAAAGCTGAAAGTTGGCAAGAGAAAGGAGACTCCGAAGGATAGAGAGTTTTTCCTGATGAACGAGAAGCAAGACGATATTCTGATTCATCCAGACTCAGAAATGATGATGGTGATGAGCCATGAGGAGTTGCTCCAAACGATACAGTATCGTGAGTTTGTAGATAGCAAAGGGGAGTTTGGCATCATCAAGCTTCCTGATGGGAAGATGACGGTAGTGAACCGGCAGGGAGAACAAGTCTTGGAGCCAGGCGATTACCGTGACATGAAGCTGTTGGATGGCAACATCCTGTTCTACCGACATCGCAGAAAGGAGGTCTGCTATTATGACCTGTTGTCTGGAGCTATTATTGACGATGGTCCCAATGTTTACGATGTTCCAAAGGTGGTTACGCTAGAAGGTTGGGAGTTCATCAAATATGGAGATGTTTATATGTCTCGCACCTACGAACATTTCTCTTGGCCATATTGCCCTTCCAAATATGACCTGTTCAATTTTGGGGATTACCTGATATATCGTTATAATTATTTAGTAGATAGTGGTTGCCAGGAATGGTACTATTATGAAGGAGGCAATGGCTTGATGATGAAGGCTACTATAGATAGTAATCGAGTATGTTTCTTGCGTGGTGATTATGAACATGTGTATTGGATGTGTGCCACTCTTCGTTGTGGTTGTATCGTGGTTATGGACAGCAAGCAGGACTACTACCTGGTGGATTCATATTTGAAGAAGACCTATATTGGATGCAATAACCCAAAGAATGAAAATGAAGATCTTCATATTGTAATGCCTCGCCTTGGCAAGAAATACTATGATGAGATGATGTTACAGGAGAAGAAAAAGGAAGCAAGCGAGATGATTCTTTTGCATGAAAAGTCTGTAGCAGGACATGTGGAATTATATCAGGCTGGAAAGAAATGGGGCATAAAAGTGGATGGCAGAGTTGTCGTGCCACCCCTTTATCGCAGCATAGCGCAACCTGTTGGTGCCTATTGTGCCTTTGAAGAGATTCCAAGATATTGGGGTATTATGACCTTAAAAGGCAAGGTGATAGTTGATGCCAAATATGAGAAGGTCGAGATTCGTGATGGAGGGATCGCCGTGGTAACTGATATCACGGGGAAAACACAGACCATCCATCTGAAAGCCTGAGAATATTAACAAAAAAGAGTGTGTCATAAATTCATGGCACACTCTTTTTTTTATTCTGTTTAATTACATCTTCTTTATCCGTTTGCGATATTTCCGAACAAATCGAATGAGGCATCCCAATCCTTCCAAACTGGTTCTCTGCCCAATTCCTTCAATCTCGCATTGATTACCTTGGCGGTACGCTCATCGCTTACGGTGAACTGCTCCAATGCCTGAGGATAGGTATGGTAACCACCAGGATTTACCTTTGATTCTGCCGACATGGTGGTGACACCCAGTGTTGCCATGTTGTCACGGATGTAGGCTGGCTCACGGGTAGAGTAGGAGATATCTACATCGTGGTCGAAGATACGCATGGCGAAAGTTGCCTGGGCCAACTGCTTATCGGTCATGAAGCAGTTTGGCTGGAAACCTTCGTTCTGTGCAGGGCGCATACGAGGGAAGTTTACGCTGTACTTGGTCTTCCAGTAATGCTTCTGCAGGTAGCGAAGGTGATGAGCCATCATCACTACATCCGTACGCCACTCCTTCTCCAGTCCGATGAGCACACCCATACCGATGGAGTGAACGCCTGCCATACCCATGCGGTCGAAACCATCGCAGCGCCACTCAAACTTGCTCTTCATGCCACGTGGGTGGTAGAGCTTGTAGTGCTCGTGGTTGTAGGTTTCCTGGAAACAGATGACGCCGTTCATACCATGGTCGGCGAGGGTCTTGTAATCCTCAGTAGAGAGCGGCATCACCTCAATCTTCACGTTAGAGAAATACTTCTTGGCGATGTCGATTGCCTTGGCAAGATAAGGGGTGCCAGCCTTGGCTGGGTTCTCGCCCGTAACGAGAAGGATGTTCTCGAATGGAGCCAACTGCTTGATAGCCTTGTACTCGTTCTCAATCTGCTCTGGGGTGAGGATGGTACGAGCCATCGGATTCTCACGATGGAAACCGCAATACACGCAGGAGTTGGAGCATGAATTGGTGATGTAGAGAGGAATGAACATCGACATGGTCTTGCCGAAGCGTTCCTCGGTATATTTGCGGGAAAGACGCGCCATCACCTCCAGGTATGGTTCGGCTGCCGGTGAAATCAGCGCCATGAAGTCGTTCACATCGCAATGGTCCTTGGCAAGGGCACGGCGCACATCGTTATCGGTCATTCGAGCAATGCGCTCCGTGGTCTCCTCCCAACTGATATTCTTTAATTCGTCTGAAAACATTTTCTTACTTTTTAAACTTTCTCAAATCGTGTGTCAACTTGGCTGCGCAGAAGTTTGGACCACACATGGTGCAGTATTCACCCTCGGTATGACCAGCCTCCTCGAAATACTTCAAGGCAAGCTCTGGGTCGAGAGAGAGGTGGAACTGGTCTCTCCAGCGGAACTCGAAACGTGCCTTGGAGAGGGCGTTGTCGCGGATGGTTGCACCTGGATGACCCTTAGCCAAATCGGCTGCATGAGCGGCAATCTTATAGGTTACCACACCTGTGCGCACATCTTCCTTGTTAGGCAAGGCGAGGTGCTCCTTTGGTGTTACATAGCAGAGCATAGCGGTGCCGAGCCATGCAATCTGGGCGCCACCGATGGCTGAAGTGATGTGGTCGTAACCTGGAGCGATATCGGTAACCAATGGGCCGAGGGTGTAGAATGGTGCCTCGTGACAGTGGTCGAGCTGGCGCTCCATGTTCTCCTTGATCTTCTGCAATGGCACGTGACCAGGACCCTCGATGAATGCCTGCACGTTCTTGTCCCAGGCACGGGTAACGAGTTCGCCCATGGTATCCAACTCGGCAAACTGGGCAGCATCGTTGGCATCGGCAATACAGCCAGGGCGCAGACCATCGCCCAAAGAAAGGGCTACGTCGTACTGTGCCACGATGTCGCAGATGTCGTCGAAGTGCTCATAGAGGAAGCTCTCCTGGTCGTGATAGAGACACCACTTGCTCATGATACTACCGCCACGGCTCACGATGCCGCAAAGACGGCTATCAGCAAGATGCACGTTGTGGCGACGGATGCCGGCATGGATGGTGAAATAGTCAACACCCTGCTCACACTGCTCGATGAGGGTATCACGGAATACTTCCCAGTTCAGGTCCTCTACCTTGCCGTTTACCTTCTCCAAAGCCTGGTAGATAGGCACGGTTCCTACTGGTACAGGACAGTTGCGCACAATCCATTCACGGGTTTCGTGGATGTTGTCGCCGGTAGAGAGGTCCATTAAAGTATCGCCTCCCCACTTGCAGGACCATACAGC
This sequence comes from Prevotella sp. SGI.167, assembly GCF_050313615.1. Taxonomy (NCBI): domain Bacteria; kingdom Pseudomonadati; phylum Bacteroidota; class Bacteroidia; order Bacteroidales; family Prevotellaceae; genus Prevotella; species Prevotella sp. SGI.167. The sequence continues at coordinate 3,437 of NZ_JBNPLT010000018.1, forward strand.
CTTATCCACCTCTTCCTCGATGCTGGAAGTAGTGGCAGAGTTACCGATGTTGGTATTGATCTTCACGAGGAAGTTGCGGCCGATGATCATCGGTTCGCTCTCCGGGTGATTGATGTTGGCTGGAAGAACGGCACGTCCGCGTGCAATCTCATCACGAACATACTCAGGGGTGATATGGGTATCGATGCCCAACTCCTGGCAGTTCATGTTCTCGCGGATAGCCACGTACTCCATCTCTGGAGTGATGATGCCAGCCTTGGCATAAGCCATCTGGGTGATGTGCTTGCCAGCCTGTGCACGGCGAGGCAACTGGATGTGCTCGAAGCGGAGATGGTCGAGGCTATGGTCAGCAAGGCGCTGCTTGCCATACTCGCTGGTAACCTCCTTGAGCTGCTCGGTATCGTTGCGGTCGAGAATCCACTGCTCGCGCATTCTTGGCAAGCCCTTCTTCAAATCTACCTGATAGTTAGGGTCGCTGTAAGGACCGCTGGTATCGTAGATGTAAACCGGAGCGTTTGGCTCTGTATGTGGAATGCCGCGCTCATCCTTCACAACAGTAGGAGTGAGGTTTACCTTGGTCATTCCAACCTTGATCTGTGGGAAAAGTTTTCCCTGCATATACGCCTTTTCTCTCTGGGCGTAAGCTTTCTTATCGTTTGGCATAATTTTTTTAAAGGTAAAAAGGTAAAAGGGTAAAAAGGTAAAAAGAACATTCTGCTTCTTTGCCTTCATCCTTCATGCCTTTTATTATATTAAAGGTAAAACGGTAAAAGGGTAAAAAGGTAAAAAGAACATTCTGCTTCTTTGCCTTCATCCTTCATGCCTTTATATTATCATATATATATTATTATATTATAATTATTCGTTGAGGAATGCGGTGAGAGGAGAACTTGCCTCGGCACAATCGCTGATGGCTCCGAGACCTGCCTCGTAAGCACGGCGACCGCAGATGACTGCCTCCTTGAATGCCTTGGCCATCTCTACAGGGTCACCGGCAACGGCGATGGCTGTGTTGACCAAGCAAGCGCTGGCACCCATCTCCATGGCTTCAGCTGCGTGGCTAGGCGCACCGATACCTGCATCTACTACTACTGGAACAGTAGCCTGTTCGATGATGATCTGCAGGAAGTCCTTCATTCTCAATCCCTTATTGGTACCGATAGGTGCAGCGAGTGGCATCACGGTAGCAGCACCAGCCTCTTCGAGGTGCTTGCAGAGGGTTGGGTCTGCCTGGCAATATGGCAATACCACGAAACCGAGTTTTACCAGTTTCTCGGTAGCCTTCAGAGTCTCGATAGAGTCTGGAAGAAGATAGCGAGGGTCTGGGTGGATTTCGAGCTTGAGCCAGTTGGTTCCGAAAGCCTCGCGAGCCATCTGTGCTGCGAATACAGCTTCCTCAGCGTTGCGCACGCCACTGGTGTTAGGAAGGAGCTGGATATTTGGGTTCTGCACGATATGAGAGAGCAGGTCGTCCTGCTTGTCTTCGAGTTCGATACGCTTCATGGCAACGGTCACCATTTCTGTTTCAGAAGCCTTGATGGCTTCAGCCATGAGCTGGTTGTTGTTGAACTTTCCTGTTCCGAGGAAGAGGCGGGAGTTGAACTCTCGTCCTGCAATTACTAATTTTTCCATTTTTTTTGTATTGTTATTTTTAAATGTTTGCTATTTGAATCCCTTTATCCGCCAGGCGTTCCGACGGTCCTTCATCCGCCAGGCGTTCCGACGGATTTGCAATCCGTCATTAAAAAATGTTCGACCACTTAAACCTGGGGATTTGTAATCCCCTTATCAACCTAGTTTGCTGCGGATTTCAAATCCGCAGATCTTAAATAGGTTGGGACCTTTTTTTACGCCGGATTTCAAATCCGGCGGGACGGCATCACTTTATCCGCCAGGCGTTCCGACGGATTTGCAATCCGTCATTAAAAAATGTTCGACCACTTAAACCTGGGGATTTGTAATCCCCTTATCAACCTAGTTTGCTGCGGATTTCAAATCCGCAGATCTTAAATAGGTTGGGACCTTTTTTTTACGCCGGATTTCAAATCCGGCGGGACGCCTAGCGGGCTTTATTTTTTCTGGACGCCTAGCGGGCTTTATTTTTTCTGGACGCCTAGCGGGCTTTATTTTTTTGGATGCCTAGCGTTACTTATCTGAATTCCTCCATCATTTCCATGATATCATGGGTTTCTGATGCCGGGTCCTTGGCATTGAGGATGCAGCCGCTGAGTGCGATGCCGTTAACTCCCGTCTTCATGATGTCGGGAATATCCTCCCTGGTGATGCCACCGATGGCAACGATAGGGATATCGATATTTTCTGCCTTCATCTTCTGGATGATCTCGTGATATCCTTCAAGACCGAGTATAGGCGAGAGCTTCTCCTTGGTGGTGGTGAAGCGGAACGGACCGCAACCGACATAATCGGCTCCAGCCTCATAGTGAGCCTTCACATCCTCGAAGGTGTTTGCCGTTCCGCCGATGATGAAGTCGTCGCCTAGAATCTTGCGGGCCTCGGCAATCGGCATATCGTTCTTGCCCAGATGCACGCCATCGGCACCCACCTCTTTCACCAGTTCCACACGGTCGTCGATGATGAAGGTAACATTCATGATCTTGCACCATTCCTTCACCTTGTAGGCGATGGGGCGCACCTCATTGTCAGAGGCATCCTTCATGCGGAGCTGAACCCATCTGCAGAGTCCTGTTATCGCCTCGTGGATGCCATCCAGGTAAGTCATCTTCTCATTCTGGTGAGAGATGAACTGCAGTTGAAAACTGTCTAGAGGTATTTTTGCCATAGTCCTATAAACTTTTCTGTATAAACTATTAACTATAGATTATCCTCCGCAGAATGCCTTGACAATCACGATGTCTGTGCCCTCCTGGATGAGATGGTTTTCCCATTCATCACGTGGCACCATTTCGTTACTGATGGCTACAGCGCAACCTGTAGCAGGAAGGTCGAGTTCCTGGGCAAGTTCCTTTACGTTCTTTGCCTGAGTTTCTGTCTCTTTGTTGTTGATAGTTACTTTCATAACAGTTCGTTTTTATGATGATATTCATCATGGGAAAAGAAAGATGTTTTTCTTTTGCCATCAATGATAATCATCGTTGTTTACTCCTATAATAATATGTAATCAACACGGAGAACTGTTCTTGAGAAAGTCCGGTATGAATAAAGCCCCTAATCCTAGCAGAAGTTGCACAGAATAGGGGCTCTATCATGATAAGCTTATATCGAATCCCTGCGACAGCATTATCTGTGTCAGGTTCAATGGGTATAATCTCAGCCGAATTTTCAGCACCCCGTGATAATCGTTCGCAAAAGTAATGATATTCTTGGAAAAGAGCAAAAAAGGTGGTTGATTTTTAGGTAATATTAACGGTAGAAGGATAAAAGGTCATACCTTTTGAAATAAATGAGAATTTTTGTTTAGTTTTTTGTTGAATTATTTGGTGGTTTCGGTAAGATATATTAAATTTGCAGTGTAAATATTTTAAAATGTTATAGGTAAAAATGAAAAGTATTAAAATGATGGCTTTGACAGCAGTCACAATTCTTGCGCTGTCATCTTGTGGTACCACTCAGCAGGTGCCTCTTACTGGTAGAACTCATCGTATCTCTGTATCCGATGAGCAGGTCTTGAGCTTGTCTAATCAGGAATACACCAAATATATGGCATCGGCTAAAAAGTCGACAAACGCTGCCAATACTGCCATGGTGCAGCGTGTTGGTAAAAAGTTGGCTAATGCTGTAGAAACTTACCTGAAGAATAATGGCTTTGCCAATGATGTGAAGAATTATGCATGGGAGTTTAATCTCGTACAAGATAAAAACGTCAATGCATTTTGTATGCCTGGCGGCAAGATCGTTGTTTTCGAAGGTTTGTTACCTTATACTCAGAATGAGACTTGTCTGGCTATTGTGTTAGGTCATGAAATTGCTCATGCCGTGGCTAAGCATAGTGCCGAGCAGTTGAGTAAGCAGCAGAACCAGCAGGTAGGTACAGCCATTGTGGGTAGTGTGTTGAATCAGGCTGTAGGTAATGGCGTTGGCGATGTGGCTAGTGCCGTAGCCGGACAGTATTTCTCTTTCCGCAACTTGAAATATTCCCGTGACAACGAGACTGAGGCTGATTACATGGGACTTATCTTTGCTGCCATGGCAGGTTACGACCCTCGGCAGGCAATTCCATTCTGGCAGCGTATGTCGCAAGGTAAGAGCGCCAACCAGAGTGATATCTTCAGTGATCATCCTTCGGACGCCAAGCGTATTGCTGCTCTTCAGAAGGAAATGCCAGAGGCTTTGAAGTATTACAAGCCGGCTACTTCTACCTCCAAGACAGTGAAGACTACGAAGGTGTCAACCAAGAAAACAACTAAAAGAAGAAAGTAGTATTCACTAAATATTAACAACTATGATGGATTATATCTCACAAAATCTTTGGCTGTTCTGGACAGTTATCATGTTCATCTGCCTTATCCTGGAGTTGTCTTCGGGTGACTTCTATGTTACGTGCTTTGCCATCGGTGCTTTGGTCAGTATTCCTGTGGCTGTGATGGATGCTCCCTTCTGGGTTCAAGTAGTGGTATGGGCCGTTTGCTCGGTATTGAGCATTCTCTTGATTAGACCACATCTTGTAAAGGCAATAAGACATGGGGCAGATAACAGAAAGAGCAATTATGATGCTTTGGCAGGACAGATTGGTGAAGTGAGTGAGACCATCGTGGCTGGCGGTTTCGGACGCGTGAAACTTGATGGCGATGACTGGAAGGCACAGGCTCCTGATAGTACTGAAGACTTGCAGGTGGGTCAGCGAGTAAGGGTGCTGGGACATGAGTCTATCATTCTGAAAGTAGAAAAAGTTTAATTCTTGTTTCCTGGGAAGAATTAATTATAAAGGTAGAAATAATCATTATTCACTTAATATCATAAACATCATGAGCATAGGAATTTATGTACTTGCGGCTCTCGTATTGCTCGCACTTGTCGTGGTTAAGAAAACCATCGTTATCATTCCTCAGAGTGAAACGAAAATCATTGAGCGTCTGGGACGTTATTACGCCACCTTGAAGCCAGGTATCAATATCATCATTCCTTTTATCGATCATGCCAAGGACATCGTGGCTATGAGAAATGGAAGATATACTTATACCAACAGCATTGATCTCCGTGAACAGGTATATGATTTCGACCGACAGAATGTGATTACCAAGGATAATATCCAGATGCAGATTAATGCCTTGCTGTATTTCCAGATTGTAGACCCTTTCAAGAGTGTATATGAAATCAACAATTTGCCAAATGCTATCGAGAAGTTGACTCAGACTACTCTTCGTAATATCATAGGTGAGATGGAATTGGACCAGACCCTGACCTCTCGTGATACCATCAATACTAAACTTCGTGCGGTACTGGATGATGCTACTAATAAGTGGGGTATCAAGGTGAACCGTGTAGAGTTGCAGGATATTACTCCACCGGAAAGTGTATTGCAGGCAATGGAGAAGCAGATGCAGGCAGAACGTAACAAACGTGCTACCATCCTTACCTCTGAAGGTGAGAAAGAGAAGCAGCGTCTGCTTTCTGAGGGTGAGAAGGCTGCCATCGTCAACAAGGCAGAGGCAGCCAAACAGCAGGCTATCCTCAGAGCTGAAGGTGAGGCAACAGCCCGTATCCGCAAGGCAGAGGCAGAGGCTATTGCCATTCAGAAGATTACAGAAGCTGTGGGACAGAGTACAAATCCTGCCAACTATCTCCTTGCCCAGAAGTATATTGCCATGATGCAGGAAGTGGCTCAGGGTAAGGATAATAAGGTGGTTTACCTGCCTTATGAGGCTACTAATCTGATGGGATCTATTGGTGGTATCAAAGATTTGTTTAAAGGTTGATTTTTAATAAACGGTACTTTATTATAAAAAATGAGTAAGAAAATATGTATTGTAGCTGGTGCCAGACCTAATTTTATTAAGGTAGCACCAGTTATCAGAGCCATTCGCAATGCCCAGAAGTCGGGCGTTGATGTAGAATATCAATTGGTTTATACAGGAAGAAAGGACGATCCAACACTGGAATCTTCACTCTTTTCTGACTTGGATATTCAGAGTCCTGACGTTTTCCTTGAGGTGGATTGCGAGAATATGAATGAACTGACGGGTATGGTAATGGCGCAATTCGAGCGTTATCTTCAGGATCATCCTACGGATGTCGTTATCGTTGTTGATGACCTGGCTTCTACCATGGCTGTTGCTATCGTAACCAAGAAGCAGGGCGTGCAGTTGGCTCATATTGCTGCAGGAACCCGCAGTTTTGATATTACGATGCCAAAGGAAATCAATCGTCTTGTGATTGACGGGCTTTCTGACATTCTCTTTACCGCAGGTATTTCCAATAACAGTATTGCCAATAAAGAGGGAGCTGAGCTTTCCAAGGTGTATATGGTAGGTAATGTGCTTATCGATAATATCCGATTCCTGCAGCAGCGTATGCAGCGTCCTGCGGTGATGGATGAGATGCATCTGGAAGAAGGCAAGTATATGGTGCTGACCTTGAACCGCAAGGCGATAGTCAATAACATTGATGAGATGAAGAGTCTTATCACAGTTATTGATTCCGTGGCTCGGAAGGCTGGCATCAAGGTCGTGGCTCCATTGCGTGGTAAGGCATTGGGTTTCGTTCTGGCATTCAAGGCTTATCAGGATGTTGCCGATCATCAGTCGGGCATTATGGTGGTACAACCACAGGGTTATCTCGAGTTCTTATATCTTACCGCTCATGCGATGGGCGTCATTACAGATTCCGGGAATGTGGCTGAAGAGGCAACCTTCAATGGCGTGCCTTGTGTTACGCTCAACAGTTATACCGAGCACATGGAGACTGTGACTGTAGGTACCAATGAACTGGTGGCAGAGGACCCTGAAAAATTGCAGAATGCGATGGAAAAAATATTGAATGGTGAATGGAAAAAGGCAGGTATTCCTGACAGATGGGATGGAAGATCTGCAGAACGCATCGTTCAGATTCTTGCTGAATAATCCTTTGAAGAAAGGGGATTCATATAGCATGGTAAAGCGCCCTGAAAAGGCAGAAGCATTGATGTGAAATGCTCTTGCTTTTTCAGGGCGCTTTTTTTATTTTGCTGTATTATTTTGCGTAGGATAATCGTATTTCTTGAAATAAGAAGGAGTTTTATTGTCATACCAGATACCTTCTACATTCAGACCGATGGAGAATGTTTTCTTGTCATTGGTGTATCTGATGCCACCGCCTAACACGTTGGCTCCCGGTACTCCCATTCCATAACCTCCTGGCATAATGCCGTGGCTCCAATAACCTGGATGCATTCCAAAACCATAAGGACCGTAACCGTAGGCACCATATCCGTATGGACCGTAACCGGCATATCTGCCATAGATTGAGTTGTAATTATTGGCAACGCTCAGCTGACCATATACGTAAGCCTCCCAATTCTTGTTGATTTTATATCCTAGAATGCCATAGAGACCACCGTCATGATAACTGTCGCCACCATAATTGGTATTTGTAAGATAAACACCCAATGCCATCCATAACTTTTCGTCCTTACTGAGTGGTGTAAGATAGGTGGCATCTATCGTCTGGGTAAACCCGCCACGATGAGGCGCATGTTTGCCGAAGGTGGCAAAGGCAGAAAGATCAACCGACATATTGAGTCCTTTATGAAGTCCCCAACCGTAATTTCCCCATCCATATCCGTAATCGGTTGGGGTAGGATTGGAAAGGCAAAGACTTGTCTGAAGGCTATCTTGTGCAGAACTGTATACTGCCGTTGGAGCAAGTCCATTAGATGCGGATTCATTGATATGTCGTAACGGAACATAGGAGTTCTGCATAGGCTTTCCGCTATAAATCATCTTTTTGCCATCCTGTAGAATGGTATCGCCTGGCAAAATCCAATCTTCACGAGGACTGTCAAGACTATGCAAAGGCCCGAAACTGATTTGTTGGGCGTATGCATGGGTCATCATCAGACAGGCCGACATGAAGAGGATATATAGTCTTTTCTTATTCATTGTATATTGTTTTTTATAAATTCTTTACTCAGATTCCTGAAATCCCAGATTCAGAATGCCACGACCGTCATGTAATTCTACTGAAAAGCAAGAAATAAGACGTAAAGTTGTATTTCAGACGCAAAGTTATAAAGAAAGTTTGAGAAACACTCATCTTTTTAGAATAAAATCGTTATCTTTGCACTCGATAACATAAATAAGGGTAAAAATTGAAGAAAAAATGAAAAAAGTATTCTCTTTATTCACTATTTTGTTCATGATGACTGCAACAGCCGTTCATGCTCAAAATGCAAATATGGGTTCAAAAGGAAATTTGATGGACAAGGCAGCTCTGGATAGTACCATGCAACTCTTGCCTTGGGAAACTCCTCATGATCCAACCTGTCATCAGGTGATGATCGAAACCAATATGGGCAATATTCTTGTGGCGTTATATAATGATACACCGAAGCATAGAGATAACTTTCTGAAACTTGTGAATTCCGGATTTTACAATGGCTGCATCTTTCAGCGTGTTATCAAGAACTTTATGATACAGGGAGGTGACTATTCTACCCGAAAGGTGACTCCAGGAAAGGTTGAAAAGTTTGATGTTGATTATACCGTGCCAGCAGAAATCATTTATCCTAAATACTATCACAAACGCGGTCAGCTTTGTGCTGCCCGTGAAGGAGATGATGAAAACCCAACCAAGGCTTCGGCTTCTACTGATTTTTATATCACTTGGGGTCGCAATTTCTCTCCACGCCAAATGGAGTATACCGTCAACAAAATGAAGAACGAGGGTAAGAACTATGCCATTCCTTCTGAGCAGATTCAGCAAGGATATATGAAGCATGGAGGAGTTCCACATCTCGATAACGGCTATACCGTCTTTGGAGAGGTGCTGGAAGGTTTGGAAGTGGTAGACAAAATTCAGAATGTAGCCACTAACAAAGAAAATAATGACCGACCTTTAGAGGATGTAGTAATCCTCAAGGCTATTCAAGTGAAATAAAATCTATAAATAACTGAAAAAAACATTATTACGATGAAATCTTTAAAGGAATTGTACAGAATTGGTAAGGGACCATCCAGTAGTCATACCATGGGACCTCAGCGTGCAGCAAAGCTGTTTATGGAACGTTGTGCAAATGCCTCTACTTACGAAGTTACCCTCTATGGAAGTCTTGCGGCTACTGGTAAGGGGCACATGACTGATGTTGCTATTGAGGAGGTCTTCAGGCCGCATAAGTTAGTTCACATCATTTGGGAGCCACAGACCTTCCTGCCTTTCCACCCAAACGGGATGAAGTTTGTGGGTAAAGATCTGAATGGTGATATTATTGAAGAGTGGACGGTTTACAGTATTGGTGGTGGTGCTCTTTCTGATGGCACAGATGGCCATGATGAGTTGGGGGCTAAAGATATATATGATTTGAATACCATGCACGAGATTCAGCAATGGTGTTATGATAACGGCCGATCATTCTGGGAGTATGTAGAAAAGTGTGAGGGTAGTGATATTTGGGATTTCCTCGGTACTGTCTGGCAAACAATGAAACAGTCCATCCGTAATGGATTGGATCATGAAGGCGTATTGCCTGGTCCTCTCAAGCTTCAGCGCAAGGCTGCTACTTATTTTATCAAGGCAAGGGGCTATCGTGCCTCTTTGCAGAGCAGAGGATTGGTTTATTCCTATGCTTTGGCTGTAAGTGAAGAAAACGCTTCTGGTGGTACCATCGTGACAGCTCCAACTTGCGGTGCTTGTGGTGTGTTGCCTGCTGTGCTTTATCATATGCACACGGCTCATGATATGAGTGAACAGCGCATCCTTCGTGCTTTGGCTACTGCCGGATTGGTGGGTAATATCGTGAAGCATAATGCTTCTATCAGTGGTGCAGATGTTGGTTGCCAGGGTGAAGTAGGTGTGGCTTGTGCAATGGCTTCGGCTGCAGCCTGTCAGCTCTTTGGTGGAAGTCCTGCACAGGTAGAATATGCTGCCGAGATGGGTTTGGAACATCACTTGGGCATGACCTGCGATCCTGTTTGTGGCTTGGTTCAGATTCCTTGTATTGAGCGTAATGCCTTTGCGGCAGCCCGTGCTTTGGATGCAGATCTCTATGCTTCCTTCTCTGATGGTCATCATAGTGTTTCATTTGATAGAGTGGTGGAGGTGATGCGCCAGACAGGACATGATTTGCCTTCTCTTTATAAGGAAACGAGTGAGGGAGGACTGGCTAAAGGTTTCAATATAAATAAAAATTAATTGAAAAGTTTCGCCTCAAATGGCAGATGTATACATTTTTTTTCGTATCTTTGCAGAAAATTATAGCTATAAAAAATAAATAATGGGATTATTCGGATTTTTCAGTAATAAGAAAAAAGAAACTCTCGATAAGGGTTTGGAAAAAACCAAAGAGAGTGTTTTCGGAAAATTAGCTCGTGCGGTGGCTGGTAAGTCGACCGTAGATGACGATGTGCTTGATGATTTGGAGGAAGTTCTCATCACTTCTGATGTAGGTGTAGAGACTACCGTGAAAATCATTCGTCGCATCGAAGAGCGTGTAGCACGTGATAAATATGTTTCAACTTCAGAGCTCAATCAGATCTTGCGTGAAGAAATCGCCAATCTCTTGTCTGAGAATCATTCTGATGATAATGATGATTGGGATTTGCCTAGCGACCATAAACCATACGTTATTCTCGTGGTTGGCGTGAATGGTGTAGGTAAGACTACCACCATTGGCAAATTGGCTTACCAGTTTAAGAAGGCTGGCAAGAAGGTTTATCTCGGTGCTGCCGATACATTCCGCGCAGCTGCTGTAGAGCAAATCTGTATATGGGGCGAACGTGTCGGGGTGCCTGTTGTAAAACAGCAGATGGGCAGTGACCCTGCCAGTGTGGCTTTTGATGCTCTGCAGAGTGCTAAGGCTAACGGTGCTGACGTAGTTCTGATTGATACAGCCGGTCGTCTTCATAATAAGGTGAACCTGATGAACGAGTTGAAGAAGATTAAGGAAGTGATGAAGAAGGTGCTTCCTGATGCACCTGATGAGGTAATGCTGGTTCTTGATGGCAGTACTGGTCAGAATGCCTTTGAACAGGCTAAGCAATTTTCGGCTGTTACCAATATCACTTCGCTTGCCATCACCAAGCTGGATGGTACAGCAAAGGGTGGTGTTGTTATCGGTATCTCTGATCAGTTGAAGGTACCTGTTAAGTACATTGGACTTGGTGAGGGTATGGAAGATCTCCAGCTTTTCAATAAGCGTGAGTTCGTTGACTCTCTTTTTAAGAAATAGTAGTGAAAAAATAGATGAAGAAAAATCAGATAGATATTATAACTTTGGGTTGTTCGAAGAACCTGGTTGACAGCGAATTGCTCATGAAGCAGTTTGAGGCCAACGGTTATCATTGTACTCATGACCCAAAGCGTCCTCAGGGGGAAATAGCCGTTATCAATACCTGCGGTTTTATAGAAGATGCCAAGCAAGAGAGTATTGATACCATTCTGGAGTTTATCCAGGCTAAGGAAGAAGGAAAACTGAAGAAACTTTATGTAATGGGTTGTCTTTCACAGCGTTATCAGAAGGAATTGGAAGCTGAAATGCCTGAGGTTGATAAGTTTTACGGCAAATTCAATTATAAGCAGTTACTTCACGAATTAGGTAAGGCTGACGTTCCTTCCTGCGATGGACACCGTCATCTTACTACTCCTCGTCATTATGCTTATGTCAAGATAGCAGAGGGCTGTAACCGTCATTGTGCCTATTGTGCCATCCCAATCATTACAGGAAAACATGTTTCTCGCCCTAAGGAGGAGATTTTGAATGAGGTTAGGGAGTTAGTGGCAGAAGGAGTTAAGGAATTTCAGATTATTGCTCAGGAATTAACCTATTATGGTGTTGACCTTGATGGCAAGCATCATATCACAGAGCTTATCAGCGAAATGGCTGATATTCCAGGCGTGAAATGGATTAGATTGCATTATGCTTATCCTAATCAGTTCCCTATGGATCTGCTCGATGTGATGCGCGAGAAACCAAATGTCTGCAAGTATCTTGATATAGCGTTGCAGCATATCAGTGATCACATGCTTTCCCGTATGCACCGTCATGTGTCCAAGCAGGAGACAATAGATCTCTTGAAGGCTATCCGTGAGCGTGTGCCAGGAATTCATATCCGTACTACACTGATGGTTGGTTTCCCTGGTGAGACTAAGGAAGACTTTGACGAATTGATGGATTTTGTACGTGAGCAGCGTTTTGAGCGTATGGGAGCCTTTGCTTATTCTGAAGAAGAGGGAACCTATAGTGCTACTCACTATGAGGATGATGTGCCTGCAGATGTGAAGCAGCGCCGGCTTGATGAACTGATGATTCTTCAGCAGGACATCAGTGCTGATATAGAGGCAGAAAAGGTAGGCAAGGTCTTAAAGGTTATCATCGACCGTAAGGAAGGTGATTATTATATAGGTCGTACAGAATTCTGTTCGCCGGAAGTAGATCCAGAAGTATTGATTCGTGCTACGGAGAAGCGCCTGCGTGTGGGTTGTTTCTATAATGTTAAGATTACTGCAAGCGAAGAGTTTGATCTCTATGGTGAAGTGGTGAAATAATAAATGGCTTATGAATAATAAGGAATTTGTCGCTGAGTTGGCTCAGCAAACTGGTTATTCACAAGATGACACTCAGAAGTTGGTACGTAAGGTTATCGATGCTATGATAACTGAGTTTGAGGATGGCGAGGTTGTCGCTATCCCCAATTTTGGTACGTTTGAGGTAAAGAAGCGTATGGAGCGTGTGGTGGTTAATCCTACTACCAAAAAGCGCCAGTTGGTGCCACCGAAGCTCGTATTAGGATTTCGTCCGGTAGCTGCTGTCAAGGAGAAACTTAAAAATGGAGGGGATGCTGTATGAGTAAGAATAGTCTGAATGGATTGGCTGATAAATTGGCCGAGAAGAGTGGGCTGAGCCAAATTGAGGCAGAACTTTTTATTCGTAAAATGTTTGATGTCTGTCATCAGGGGCTTGCTGCTGATAAGATAGTCAAGATGCGCTGGCTAGGTACTTTCAAGGTTACTTCCGTGAAGGAACGTGAGAGTGTAGATGTGAATACGGGTGAGCGTATCGTTATAGAGGGACGTGATAAGCTTTCCTTTACTCCTGATAATATTCTCAAGGAAATTGTCAATAGGCCTTTTGCTCAGTTTGAGACTGTGATTGTGAACGACGGTGTTGATTTCGAGTCAATAGATAAGAAATATGAGGATAGTTTAGAGGATGAGGAGCAAGAGGAATCTCTTGAGAAACCTAAGCCTATAATAGAGGTTGTTGAACCTACGGAAACTCCTTTACCGGACGTTGTTTCAGAAGAAACTACACAGGCTGAAGCTGTTTCCTCTTCAGAACCTACTACTAGTGGAGTTATAGATTTTCTGGATGTTCCTGAAAATCCATCTGAAGATAGTAGTGTGGTGGTGATTGGTGAAGACTCGACGATTGAACCGCAGACAACTGTTTCTCAGGAAGTGCCAACGGAGGAGATTCCTTCATCTGTATCAGATGATATTCAGGCAGATAGCAGGGAGGAAAATTCTAATGCAGAAATTGAGGCTGAGACTGATGCTGAAATTGGGGCCGATGATGAAGTTGAGATACGTCGTCGTCATTTCATCATTCCAAAATATGTGGTGATTATTGCAAGCTTCACCTTATTATTATTAATAGGAGGCTTGGGATGGTTTGCCTTCAATTACGGGCAGATGGCAGCTCAACGTGATCATCTTGAATTGCAATTGGCGCAATATAAGACGGATAAGAATGTCGTAGCGAAGCCTGCTAATGTGAAGAGTCAAGAGCAACTTCTTCAGGAAAAAGCAAGACAGGACAGTTTGCGTATGGCAAAGGCAAATGATGCCATTAAGGCTGCAGAAAGAGCCGATTCATTAAAATCGGCTGCTGTAGATAAAGAAATCTCTGTAAAGAACTTGAAAGCTGATGAAAAGTCTGCAGAACTTAAAAAGAAGTCTGCAACAGATAAAAAGCGGGATAAGGCAGCTGAACATGCAAAGGTAGTGTCAGATAAATATGATAGTAACCCAAGGGTTCGTACTGGTGCCTATCGTATCGTAGGTGTAGACCAGGTAGTAACTGTTGGCGAGCATCAGACAATGGCTACACTCAGCAAGCGATATTTAGGTCCTGGTATGGAATGTTATATTGAGGCTCTTAATGGTACCTCTACTATTAAGAGTGGACAGAAGGTCAAGATTCCAAAGTTGGAATTGAAAAAGAAGAAGGCAAAATAACATTTGTGTTTATACCAGCTGAAGGGGGATGAGTGAAAGTTGTATGATTCACTATCCGAAGAAATAATACGCCCTGTAAAGGCAAAGGCTTTCATTTTCATGCTTTTGTCCTTACAGGGCGTCTTGATAACAATAAGGGAATACCCGTTTTCACGAGATGCTCTTTTCTTGTTCTTCTCCAAATTGTGCAATGAATTGCTCTTCGGTTATGATAGGAATATTCAATTCATGCGCTTTCTTATTCTTTGAACTTTGTGATTCTGCATCATTGTTGATGAGATAATGGGTGCTCTTGCTCACACTGCCAGTCACTTTACCACCTTGGCTCTCGATGTACGCTTTCAGTTCATTGCGATTTTTATAATGATGTACATCTCCCGTAACTACGAATGTCAAACCATCACACTTCGTACCTTTTTCTATAGGCTCCTGCTTCTCGATGACGAGATGTGGAAGGAGGTGCGCTACATGAGCTCTATTGTCTGCATCATGGAACCAGTTGATGAACTTAGCACTTTTTTCCGGTCCAATGCCATCAATGTCAGCAAAGTCATCACCAAACAAGCTGGTGCTGTTTTGGGCTATATCTATCAATTCCTCTAACGGGTAGCGTTCTATCAATTTCTTGGCAACATCGCCACCGCAAAGGGGAATGTTGAGCGCATAGAGAAGATGACGCCCATCGGTATGACGGCTTTTTTCTACACTGTTCAGTAAATTGCTGACGCTTTTCTTGCCAAAGCCTTCAAAGTTAGAAATTTTAAAGACTTTTTCTGGTTCTCTGAGTTTATAGAAATCAGCATATTCGCTAATTAATCCTTCATTTACGAATTTCCAGATAGTCTGCTCAGAAATACCTTCGATATTGAGACCTTCTTTGCTGACGAATCTGGCAAATTTCTTCAGTTGCTTGGCTGCACAATGTGGGTTTGTACAATGTAGGGTTTTTGTACCGCTCTCGCTTTCCTGTACTTTGGCTTCAGCATGGCAAACCGGACAGAACTCTGGTATTTCGAAAGTTCCTATAGCTTCAGTGACATGAATCACTTTAGGAATAATCTTATTTGCTTTAATCACCTGCAATTTCGTTCCCTTACCACCGATACCCAAGCGTTCACATTCGCTTACATTGCAGAGAGATGCACGTTGCACAGTGGTTCCTTCCAACTCTACTGGCTTGAAAACGGCAACAGGCGTGATGGTATTTGCAGCACACGACCATTCGATATGGTCTAATTCTGTATCTGCATGTTCGTCTTGCCATTTAAAGGCAAAGCCAGCTCTGGTTGCATGATGGCCCGTAACAGAACCTGTGGCACCATACACGGTATCATCGTAGCAGATAACCAGACCATCGACAGGAAATGGATTTTTCTTGTTGGTTACCTTTTTGGTAAAGACATCAATTTCCTGTAGGATGTGGTCTTCCGTAGGATGCTCTATCAACTGTCGTTCCACAGGATGTAGTCCCAGGTCTTCCAGTAACTGCATACGTTTTCCCCACGATGTGATTTCATGTTCGGTATATACCAGTGTAAATGGAATCCATTGTATATGGCGCTGCTTAACCACTTCTACATCTTTCAGTGAGAGGGAGCCTGATGCCAGGTTTCTAGGATTGGCATAGTCGCCTTCACTCTCAATGATGAACTGTTCGAAATCGGCATAGGAGATGACTGCCTCACCACGTACAACAAGATGACCCTTCTCCTTGATTGTTGCTGGAATACCACTGATAGCTGGAGCCAGGTGGGTGATGTTGGTGCCGATATGTCCATTACCACGTGTTACCACCTTGCTGAGACTACCGTTATCGTAAGTTACCACCAAAGTCAGACCGTCCAGCTTCCAGGAAATCCATATCGGGCGGTCTTCAGCCCACTTGACGAGATCGCTCACCTTTTTTGTCTTTGCAAGGGATAGTGCTGAAAATTCATGCTCTTCTTTCTGACCGGCAATCTGGTCTTCAGAAACTTTATTGGTAGGGGAGTTGGGTAGTATTTCACCAGTTTCCTCTTCCAGTTTTTTCAGTTGGTCGAACATGGCGTCCCACTCGTAGTCGGTCATCCGTTCGCCTTCACCATTATAATAAGCAAGAGAAGCTTGATTGAGTCGTTCAACCAAGCTTCTCATAAGTGATATTTTATCGTTCATTATTTTTCAATTTCCATAGTCGTTTTTTCAAATGCAAATCTCATACCTCTCGTTCCGTAGTTTACTTGTCCGCAGATGCAGAATCCCATTGAAGAGAGAAGATTTATCATAGGTAAGTTGTCGTGATTGGTATCAACCTTGATACTTGGTACTTTTTCTACTTCGCAAAGGCTGTTAACCTTATCGATAAAGATTCGAGCCAATCCTTCTCTCTGGAACATCGGCAAAGTAGCGAAACGATGAATTACATAGTAATCTCCATTCGTTAGCCATTCTCCTTTAAGAAAGTCATATTGTGGTTCTCCGTTCAGCATGACGGCACCATAGACAGCTACTTGATCATCAACCGTGATGACAAAAGCATTACCATTGTCTATGTCGTTTTGAATGTCTTTAACAGACGGATAATCGTTAGTCCACTGGTGTCTTCCAGAAGCAATCATGAGTTTTCTTGCCTGATCTATGACATTCCAGCAAGCTTCAAAATCTTTTTTGTATGCAGGTCTGAAGTCAGTCTTCATATTATCTTTTCCTTTATTATATTAAATCCGCTGCAAATTTAACAAAAAAAAACGAAATAAAAGCGAAAAAGGAGAAAAAACTAAACCAATGTGTCGATTTTTCTCCTTTTTTCTCTATTTTGAGGCTATTATAGCTTCAAATTCTGAAACTATAGTCTTCATAAGATGCCCTAGCATGTTGCTACAAGCTCAAACATTTATCGAGCTCCTTGATGATGGCATCCTTCTGCTCTTTGATGTGCTGGCCGATAAATACGATTTTTATCATTCGGTCACCATACTTGTCATCCCATTCCTTCTCCAGTTGAGGGTTGTTTCTGCGAAGCTCAGCTAATTGGTCAGCTGGCATCGTTGCGAGCCATTGTCCTGCCTGCTTTACAGTTTTCTGCTGTCCTGCCTGTTCGAATACATAGCACATGTCAGGTTCGTCAGCAAAATAGCAGATACCCTTGGCACGTACTACGTCACGAGGCCATTTTCTGGCTACGAATTCATCAAAGAGAGCTAGATCGAATGCCTTACGTCTATAATATACAAAGGTTCCGATTCCGTATTCTTCTACCTCACCACCTTCATGGTCATGGTCGTGATCGTGGTGGTGGCAATGGTCATGATCGTGGTCATGGTCATCGTGATGATGGTGCTCATGTTCATCATCGTGATGATGATGTTCATGTTCCTCATGTTCGTGATGATGTTCATGTTCATCATCGTGATGATGATGTTCATGTTCCTCATGTTCGTGATGATGTTCATGTTCCTCATGTTCATCTTCCTCGCCATTTCTTTCAGCCTCTATCTCCTGAATCCAACCAGCAGATGTAGCTACAGTCTCCCAATCAAACTTATGGGTATTCACGATTAAATCGAGATCAATATCACCATAGTTGCATTCAAAGATCTCTGCCTTAGGCTGTATGGCACGGATAATCTGCTTGAGATGTTCCAGCTCCTTAGGCTCTACCTCTGCAGCCTTGTTCAAGAGGATGATATTACAGAACTCTATCTGCTGGATAACAAGCGATGCAAGATCTTCCTCGTCAAGATTTGACTTCATCAAATCAGAACCGTTTGCAAACTCATCCTTCATACGGAGAGCATCTACGACGGTTACAATGCTGTCGAGACGCAAGATACCATTCTTGATATACTGAGGTCCCAATGATGGGATAGAGCAGATGGTCTGGGCAATAGGAGCTGGCTCGCAGATGCCGCTAGCTTCGATTACAATATAGTCAAAGCGCTTCATGTCTACGATTTCCTTCAACTGTTCAACCAAGTCCATTTTGAGCGTGCAGCAGATGCAACCGTTCTGCAATGAAACGAGCGAGTCATCTTTCTGACCCACTACGCCACCTTTCTCTATGAGTGCTGCATCAATGTTGACCTCCCCAATGTCATTCACAATAACTGCGAATTTGATACCTTTCTTATTTGCCAAAATTTTGTTTAGCAGTGTGGTCTTACCACTGCCAAGGTAACCTGTGAGTAGGAGTACCGGAACTTCCTTGTTGTTCATCATTGTAATCAATTAAATTCAATATATATATATATAGATTATTTGCTGGTAATCTATAATTCCAGATTATTTTCTGTAATTCTCAAGTCCCTTGTGCAGGAAATCGAGATAGGCACTGACGTCCTCCTTGAAGCTGAATGCTGCATTCAAAGGCTTGCCATCGTTGTCTACTGGTACGTAGAAAGGCTGGGCATTGGCACCAAATTTACTTGCCTGCAGATAGCTCCACTTGTCTCCGATGGTGCGGAGTGTACGCTTCTCGCCATTGAATTCTACTTCCATTGGCTGAGGCAACGGAGTCTTGTCATCTACATAAAGAGAGATGAGGACGTAATCCTTTGTCAAAATGTCTGCTACAGTAGGATCTGTCCATACTGATGCTTCCATTTTACGGCAGTTTACGCAGCCAAAACCTGTGAAGTCTATGAGTACTGGCTTACCTGCTGCCTTAGCTGCTGCCATACCGGTTTCGTAGTCCTTGTAAGCAGGTTCTACAGTCTTGGTATTGAGATTGAAATCCTGTGTATTGATAGGTGGAGCGAAAGCGCTGACAGCCTTGCAAGGTGCACCCCAAAGTCCAGGAATCATATATACAGAGAAAGCCAAAGAGCAGAGACCGAGCATGATGCAAGGTACAGGCATAGGCTTCTGGATGTCGCCACCAATGGCATCAACCTGGAATTTCAACTTGCCGATGAGATAGAGCCCCAAGAGACCGAAGATGACAATCCAGAGAGAGAGGAATACCTCACGGTCAAGAATGTGCCAGCCGTATGCCAAATCTGCAACAGAAAGGAACTTCAATGAGAATGCCAACTCGATAAAGCCCAGTACAATCTTTACAGTTTCCATCCATGAACCTGACTTAGGAGCAGACTTCAACCATGATGGGAACAAGGCGAAGAGGGTAAATGGAAGTGCCAAAGCAAGGGCAAAACCAAACATACCGATGGTAGGAGCCAGCCAATCGCCAGAAGTAACAGTCTGTACTAAAAGCAATCCGATGATAGGAGCGGTACAAGAGAAACTTACGAGCACGAGTGTGAAAGCCATCAGGAAAATGCTGATCATACCTGTAGTGCTGGAAGCCTTGCTGTCTACGGCATTTCCCCAACTGTCTGGCAATTTGATTTCAAACCATCCGAAGAATGAGAAGGCGAAAACTGCCAAGAGCAGGAAGAGGATGATATTGAACACAGCACTGGTGCTGAGTGCATTCAAGGTGCTAGGACCTGCAATGGCTGTAACGGCAAGACCGAGAACCAAATAGATGACAACAATGCTCAATCCGTATGTACAAGCATCGCGAATACCCTTTTTCTTATCGTTCTTAGCTCGTTTGAGGAAGAAGCTTACAGTCATAGGGATGATAGGCCAGATACATGGCATGACAAGTGCTAGAAGTCCGCCTACAAAGCCAATGATAAAGATATAGAAGAGTGAGTGGTTTGCAATGTCGTTATTGCCACCGAAATTCTGAAGCTCTTTTACTACTGGAGCCCACCAGGCCTTTGCGTCATCACTATCTACAGATAATGCAGCATCGATATTGGCTGTACTGTCCATCTTTTCAGCTACTCCCTGAAGTGAAGAAGAGTCGGTGTTGGCCTTGACGGCATCAATGACTTCAGGACCGTTAGCCTTGGCTGCGTCCTTACTGTCAGTCTCAGCCTTGCCATCTACTGCTGGAGATTTTCCACTCTTCTTGAAACTTGCCTCGCTAGGAGGAAGGCAATTCTGGTCGCTGCACGCACCGTATTCAACGTATGCATCGATATGGTAGTTTGGCTTGACAAACTTCACTTTCTGAACGAAGGTAACGCTGCCTTCAAAATAACGTAGCTTCATCTCGAAGAGTGGGTCAAACTTACTAATCTCGTTACCACGAGCTTGAAGTTTGCCAACCAACTCTACACCATCCATCTTGTTGACATTGAAAGTAGCTGAGATAGGTCCGTCTGCTCCCAATCCTGTAGAATAGACATGCCATCCCGATTGGATTTTACCATTAAATACGATTTCCGCTATTGCGGTACCATTGGTCTTGAGCGAAGTAGAGAACTTGACTGGGTTCACCATCTGCGCCTGCGCCAACATTACTACTAGGAGTAATTGTAAAACTGCAAAAATTTTTTTCATTTCTATATTTGTATTAATTTTGAATGCAAAGTTACGAATTAATACTTATAAATACGCCTATAATTTTGATTCGGGTATAGGTCTTTTTGTTTTTTTAAGAAAAAATGCTATAAAAACATCTGTTATTCTTGGTGGTTAGCCTTTTTTTCTGTAATTTTGCGCAAAAATTTAGTATGCAGAAAAGAATACTGTACATATTCTGTCTTTGGATAGCCACCATGAGTATCATGCTATCTACGGTGATGACACATCATCACCACAAAGGGCGTATCTGTATGGTAGAAGAACAATGTGAGCAGGACGGCAATATCAATGATGAGCATACTGAGCATCATGATCAGGAGAGCGAAGGTGATCGTGAGAACTGTAGCGTTCGTCAAATGCATCAGTTTGTAGTCAATTCCAAGGCGGTGAAGAATATCCGCAAGTTGCTGGTAGATGAGAACCATCAGTTTGTGGTCTTGTCTTGTTCTTCCCTTTTAACCCTCCCTCGTCTCTCACTCATTTCAGTGAGATGGCAGCATGTGGCTGCTTCTCATCTTGCTGAGGAACTGGCGGCAGGCTATAGCAGACGGGGACCTCCTTCTATTTTATGATTTTACAAGTTTGCCACTTGGTTGCAGAAATCGGTTTGAAGATTCGAATGCAACTGAGTTGCAAGATTTTTTGTATACTTTTGCCAACGGCTTTTTGATAAGATTCGTTGTGTGAAATTGTTGTGTAGAATTATAAAATAGAAGAAAAGACAAACATGAAAAAAGTAATTTTGATTGTCGCCGTTACGGCGATAGCCTGGGCTGGATTCGCTTTCTTGGCGAAACAGACCGGCTCAGAGGCTCATGCACACGAGGAGCATGAGCATGAAGAAGTGGATTTTGATCATATTCCGTTGACAGCCAAGCAGGTCAGCACCGTAGATTTGAAGATGGGTGAGGCTGTGGAGCGCGAGATGGATGCCACTATAGAAGCAAAAGGATCGCTTGTACTGCGTGCACAGGCGATGGGTGATGTTGCCTCCTTGATGGGCGGTATCGTGAAATCTATTTTTGTAAAAGAAGGGCAGCTTGTTCATAGAGGACAGATTGTTGCTTCTGTTGAAAATACAGATGTGGTAAGTCTTCAGCGTGAGTATTACTCTGCTGCCAAGGAGTGTGAACTTGCCAAGGCTGATTTGGAGCGCCAACTTCTGCTCAGTAAGCAGGGAGCGGGTGTGAAGCGCACCTTACAGCAGACCCGGAAAGATTACCAAGTGGCTCATGCCAATCTTTTGGGTATTGGCAGACAGCTCGCTCAGATGGGCATTTCTACTTCGGCTGTTGCCAAAGGTAAGTTTACTACGGCTTTTCCTCTTCGTGCACCTATCTCCGGTGTTGTCAGTCAGTTGACGGCAAGTCTGGGTAGTTATGCAGATATGCAGACTCCACTGATGAAAATTCGAAATACTCAGGCAGTGGAATGCGATCTGAATGTTTTTGAGAAAGATTTGGCCAAGGTGAAGGTGGGTAATCGTGTAACTCTCTCTTTGACCAATCAGCCTGGTGTCAAGCTGTCTGGTACAGTTTATGGTATGAACCAATACTTTAACGACGGTTCGAAATCTGTTGCTGTTCATATAAAAATGGATGATTCTTCATTGAAAACAAGTCGTATCAATCATATCAAACTCTTTGATGGTATGTATGTGAGTGGACAGATTGCTACTGGTTCACAGAGATGTCTTGCCTTGCCTTCTGAAGCAATTGTTTCTACCGATGGTAAGCAGTATGTCTTTGCTCTCAATGGAGAACCAAAGAAGGGTGAGTATAGTTTCTCCCGACATGAGGTTAGCACTGGCGTTACAGGCGGTGGATTTACAGAAGTGAAGCTTTGCGACCATCTGAAGGCAGGCAAGAAGATAGTTACCGACAATGCGTTCTATCTCGCATCGCTTACAGGCGAACATGGTGAACATGCTCACTAAGCTTTAGTTGATTATTTATCAATAGACAGTAAAAGATTTTAGATTAAAGCTTATGTTTCAGAAATTGATTACTTATTCCATTCGCCATAAGCTGGTGATTGGAGTTCTCTCTATAGCCCTAATGGTATGGGGCATCTGGTCGCTTGTTCATCTTCCATTTGATTCTACTCCTGATATTACTGATAATCAGGTTCAGGTGATAACCCAAGCCCCTTCTCTTGGAGCGCAAGAAGTGGAACAATATGTTACCACTCCTGTGGAAATGGCGCTCGCCAATATTCCTAGGCTTCAGGAACGTAGAAGTATTTCCCGTAGCGGTCTCTCCGTCATCACCTTGGTGTTTGATGATCATGCAGATATCTATTGGGCTCGCTCGCAGGTGAGCCAAGTACTGACTCAGGTAGAGAAAGAGTTGCCAAAGAATACTGATACTGAAATGGGACCCATTGCTACCGGATTGGGTGAAATCTACCATTATACGGTAAGGGCCAAGGAAGGATATGAGCATAAATACTCTCTTACCCAATTGCGAACTTTGCAGGACTGGATAGTAAGAAAGCAACTTTCAGGAACTCCCGGTGTTGCAGAAGTGAGCGGTTGGGGCGGTTACGTGAAGCAATATGAAGTGGCAGTGAATACTGACCAGCTGAATGCCAACAATATTACCGTTAGCGAAGTTTTTGATGCGCTGGAAAAGAACAATGCCAATACCGGTGGCAGTTATATAGAAGAAAATGCCAACCAATATTATATCCGTGGTATCGGAACCGTCAAGAGTTTGGAGGATATTGCCAATATCACGGTGAAGACAGCTGGCGGTACACCGGTTAAGGTGAGCGATGTAGCTAAGGTTCAGTTAGGACATGCGACGAGATTTGGTGCTGTAACCCGCAATGGAGAAGGTGAGGTTGTGGCAGGTATCGCCATCATGTTGAAAGGCGAAAACTTTCAGGAAGTAAGCCACAATGTGAAGGAGCGTATTCAGCAGATTCAGAAATTGCTGCCAGAAGGCGTTGTGATAGAGCCGTTCATTGACCGTACCAACCTGGTGGATAGAGTAGAGGGTACCATTGCCCGAAACCTGATAGAAGGTGGACTCATTGTTATCTTTGTGCTGGTTATCTTCTTAGGTAATTGGCGTGCGGGTTTGGTGGTAGCCAGTGTGATTCCGCTCAGTATGCTCTTTGCATTCGGTATGATGAAGACTTTCGGTATTGATGGCAACCTGATGTCGCTCGGAGCTATCGACTTTGGAATGATAGTGGATTCTGCCGTTATTATGGTTGAGGCGGTAGTAACACATATTAATACGGGGCATTTTTCGCAGCCAGAACTGAGGGCTGCTTATCTGGCTCAAAGTCAGAATGGCGGACAGAATATTCCATTTGCTCTTACACAGAAGCAGATGGATGAAGAGGTGCATTTTTCAGCTTCACGCATCCGACAGAGTGCTGCGTTCGGTGAAATTATGATCATGATAGTTTATATTCCGCTGATGACCTTGGTTGGGATTGAAGGGAAGATGTTCCGTCCGATGGCGCTGACTGTTTTCTTCGCCATCCTTGGCGCTTTCATTCTTTCGCTTACCTATGTGCCAATGGTCAGCTCACTGTTGTTGAGTCGCAAGGTACATAACCGAAAGACATTTTCTGATAAGATGATAGAGAAACTCCAAGGTTGGTATCGACCTGTCCTTGACTGGGTGTTGGCGCGCAATAAAGATGTCATTACTGCCGCTATCGGATTGTTCTGTGTCAGTATCATGGGCTTCAAGTTCCTTGGCGGCGAGTTTATTCCTAGTTTGGAAGAAGGTGATTTCGCTGTAGAGATGAGTATGGCACAAGGTACTTCGCTCTCTCAGATGGTGGAATGTTGTACCAAGGCAGAAAAGCTGCTGAAGGCGCAGTATCCGGAAGTCAAACAGGTGGTGAGCCGCATTGGTAGTGCAGAGATTCCTACAGACCCGATGCCTATAGAACGTGCTGACATCATGATTGCCCTCAAACCGAAGGCAGAATGGACGTCTGCAGAAACTACTCCGGAGTTGATGGAGAAGATGGAGGAGACCTTGAAGGCGATTCCTGGTTTGGAAGCTGAGATTTCGCAACCTATACAGATGCGTAACAATGAGTTGCTGACGGGTATCAAACAGGACGTGGCTATCAAAATCTTCGGTGAAGACCTTGATGTCTTGACTTCTGAAGCCGGAAAGGTAAAGAAGTTGATAGAGCGTGTACCGGGTGTGAGTGGCATTTTTGTAGAGGAAGTATCGGGTTTGCCTCAGATTCAGGTGAAATACAATCATGAACGCATGGCTTCTTATGGAGTGAGCGTAGATGAAATCAATCAGGTCTTGGAAACCACCTTTGCTGGTGCAGTAGCTGGTGCACTTTATGAAGGTGATAAGAAGTTTGATGTTGTGCTTCGTATGGATCCTTCTCAGCGTAATGCAGAGTCCCTACAGGAATTGAGTATTCCATTGGCTGATGGTTCTAAGATTCCTCTTTCTCAGATTACGGATATCGTCTATGAGCCAGCTCCGGCACAGGTGTCTCATGAAAATGGTGCCCGTCGCATCTATGTGGGATTCAATGTAAAGGGGAGAGACGTGCTGAGTACTGTAGAGGATATTCAGGAAATTCTCGATGAAAAGTTGAAGCTGCCGGAGGGCTACTATTATAATTATGGTGGCGAGTTTGAAAACCTGCAGAGTGCAACGCAGCGTTTGATGGTGGTAATACCGATAGCGCTTGTCATCATCTTGCTGCTGCTTTATGCTACGGTCAAGAATGTTCGAGAGTCGCTCTTCGTGTTCTCTGCCATTCCTTTGGCAGCAATCGGTGGTGTTTGGGCTTTATGGTTCAGGGGAATGCCGTTTAGTATTTCGGCTGGTGTTGGGTTCATTGCTCTTTTTGGTGTGGCAGTTCTCAATGGCATTGTACTCATCGGACAGATGAATCAGATGCAGCGTGAAGAGAAGGCTTCGCCTGATAACACTTCTGCCAATCTCTCAGAAGTGATTCATCATCGCATCATCGAGAGTTGTATGGTTCGTTTGCGCCCTGTCTTAATGACAGCTCTTGTTGCTTCTATGGGTTTCTTGCCAATGGCACTTTCGCAGGGCGATGGTGCAGAGGTGCAGCGCCCGTTGGCTACTGTAGTGATAGGTGGTTTGATAACAAGTACGTTGCTCACATTGCTTGTGTTGCCAGCCATCTACAAGACTTTTACTAAAAAATAACTTATCATGAAGAAGTATATAGGAACATTTAGAAAGGTAACATTCTCGGTCATGATATTGTTGCAGCCAGGAACAGTCCATGCCCAGTTTTTTGATGCGAGTCTGCCGGGGAAGAAAATGACTTTGCAGCAGTGTTTTGATCTGGCTGAACAGCAGAATCTCTCGCTTCAGGCAGGGAGAAAAACGATAGAACGTGCCAAGGTAATGGAAGGTACAGCTTGGGATGTAGATAAAACCGAGGTGGCTTTCTCTCAGAATCCTGCTTCGAGCGGTGATACAGATAATGGACTTACCTTCTCTCAGAGCATCGATTTTCCTACTGTCTATGCAGCTAGGAAGAAACAGTTGAAAGCAGAGACGCAGGCTGAAAAGAGCAGATTGAATGTATCCAGGCAACAGTTGAAGCAGGAAATCGCTTCTACTTATTATGCGATGCTGTATCAGACCTATCGTCTGAGTATTCTTCAACGTCTTGATTCTATACTGAATCGTTATTGTGATATTGCCGGCAAACGATACAAGGCGGGAGAAACCCGCCAGTTGGAAGTACTTACCTCAGAGCGTCTGCGTGATGAGAATCAGGTGGAGATGAGAAATGTGAAGTCGGAGGCAGAGAATCAACAGATGATTTTGATGAATCTGCTGAATTCAGACCAGCCTATATTGCCGTCAGAGTCTCATCTTATCATATTGGATTCATCAATCAGTAGTTCGTTTAATTACCTGCAGACGGCTGATGCCCAGTATCAGCAGGACCGCCTGAAGGTACTCGATCAGGAGATAAAAAGTGCAAAGACCGGTTATGCGCCTTCGCTTTCTCTGGCTTTGCGTTCGCAGTTGCTGATTTCCAGTTGGGATCC
This sequence comes from Prevotella sp. SGI.167, assembly GCF_050313615.1. Classification (NCBI taxonomy): domain Bacteria; kingdom Pseudomonadati; phylum Bacteroidota; class Bacteroidia; order Bacteroidales; family Prevotellaceae; genus Prevotella; species Prevotella sp. SGI.167. The sequence goes on from NZ_JBNPLT010000018.1 coordinate 30,177, forward strand.
ATATCATATCGACCGTCAGCGTTTTACAGAGGGTAATTTCTTCGGTTTTGAAATTGGTGTGGGTGTACCTCTTTTTTATGGGGCAACCAAGGCCAAGGTGAAGGCTGCAAGGAAAGACCGGGAGCTGGCAGAGCTGAATATGCAGCAGGAACGCCGCGAGAAAGAACGTGATTACCGGTTGTGGTATAACCGTTTGCAGAATGCTACGAAGAAGTTGCAATATTACAACGGAGAGAATATTGATAAAGCCAATGAGATAGTTCGTCTGAGTACCACGGAATATGAGAATGGTGAAATCAATTATGTGGAATATGTGAATGCCTTGAACGAGGCAATCGATATGAGAATGAAACAAGCTGATGTTATCAATGAATACAATGAGGCTGTACTTGCCTTGATGGCGCTTAATAATAGCTTGTAGAATGATACTTTAAAAAGTAAAGCCCCTGTGCTCTTTTTTTTTAGGCACAGGGGCTTCGCTTTATGTTTTTAATGAAGTGTTATTGATTCTTCCTTTTTTATTTGAAAGTCAACTCATCCTTACCAGGGCATTTCCCGACATTGATGATGCTTCCTTTTTCCAATTTACCCTGCATCAGCAACTCGCAGACTCCATCTTCTATATAGGTTTGGATGGCGCGCTTCAATGGACGAGCACCAAATTGTACATCATATCCCTTCTCGGCAACCAGCTGCTTTGCCTTTTCTGTTATCTGGAAGCCATAACCCATATCGTTGATGCGCTTGATGAGCGAACTGAGTTCCAGGTCGATGATTCGCTTGATGGCATTGATGTCGAGCTGGTCGAAGGTGATAATCTCGTCAAGGCGATTCAGAAATTCCGGTGCAAACTGCTTGCTCAGACTCTTCTGTATCACATTGCGGGCGTATTCCTTGTCCGTATCCGACATGGTGGCAACATTACCTATACTGCCAGACTTGAAGCCGACGCCTTTACCGAACTCTTTTAGCTGACGGGTTCCGGCATTTGAAGTCATAATGATGATGGTATTGCGGAAGTCGATGAGACGTCCATTGCCATCTGTGAGTCTACCTTCGTCAAGTACTTGCAGAAGCATGTTGAAAATCTTGCCGCTAGCTTTCTCTATCTCATCGAGTAAGACGATGCTGTAAGGCTTGCGTCTAACCTTCTCGGTAAGTTGACCACCTTCATTATATCCTACGTATCCCGGAGGTGCACCAACCAGTCTGGATGAGTTGAACTCATCAGCGTATTCGCTCATGTCTATGCGGATCAGTGCACTGGAATCTCCGTAAACTTCTTCAGCAAGTTTTTTTGCCAGATATGTCTTTCCAACACCTGTAGGACCCAGGAACATGAATACTCCTATTGGATGATTTGGATCTCGCAAGCCGATACGATTGCGCTGTATAGCTTTTACAATCTTGTCTACGGCATTATCTTGTGCGATGACCTTACTCTTCAATTTTTCTGCCATCTTCAAGAGTCTGCTATTCTCAGCCTCAGCCATACGTTGTACCGGAACACCAGTCATTTTGCTCACCACGGCAGTAATGTCATCTACTTCTACTGGTGTGCGATGACTGTCGCTTTCTCCGTTTTGCCATTTTTCTCTGGCACGTGTCAGCATCTTCTCCATTTGGGCTTGCTGGTCACGATAAGCAGCGGCCAATTCATAGTTTTGATTCGCTACAGCATTTTGCTTATTTGTAATCAATACTTCTATATTATGCTCCAATTCCAGAATGTCATCAGGAATGCTTGCATTCTTAAGATGTACGCGCGAGCCGACCTCGTCAAGAATATCTATGGCCTTGTCTGGGAAGAAACGGTCAGTAACATATCTGTCAGTCAGTTTCACACATGCTTCCAATGCTTCATCACTATAGGTAACCTCATGGAATTTCTCATAGGTGTTCTTGATGTTATGAAGTATCCGCAGTGTCTCCTCTGGCGTTGTCGGATTGATGATTATCTTTTGAAATCGTCTTTCCAGTGCACCGTCTTTCTCAATACTCTTGCGATATTCATCCAGTGTTGTTGCACCGATGCATTGTATTACTCCACGAGCCAGAGCCGGTTTCAGGATGTTGGCTGCGTCCATGGCACCTTCAGCTCCTCCTGCACCGATGAGCGTATGAATCTCATCGATGAAGAGGATTATTTCCGGGTGCGTCTCCAGTTCGTTCACGATTCCCTTGATACGCTCTTCGAAGGAACCGCGATATTTAGTGCCTGCGACAAGACTCGTAAGATCGAGACTGATGACACGCTTATCAAAGAGGAGTGGGGCAGACTGGTGGTTCTTGATGAGTTGGGCTAACCCTTCAACGATAGCACTCTTACCCACGCCTGGTTCACCAATGAGAACAGGATTGTTCTTCTTGCGGCGTCCCAGAATCTCCATCACTCTCTGTACCTCGTTTTCTCTTCCAACCATAGGGTCGAGAATTCCCTTAGCTGCATCCTGAGTTAAATCGTGACCATATTTGTCTATGAAAGGAGTGTTTGTCTTAGTCTTTTTCTCCTCTTTCTTAGCCGTTTTCTTATTGTCTTCAGGATTGCTGTTGAGGTCCAGAGGCTCATCGTCTGAATCCAGGAGGTTAGCTTTCGGACGTTTACTTTTCTGTTCCATATCTTCTTCTGTTTCAACTTCGTCATTCTCGTTGTTTTCATCTACAGCCAACTCACTTTCTGCATGAGTATCCTCTATGTCTGTTTCTGTAATCTCTCCATGTTCCATTTCTGAATCTTCAGCCTCTGCAATCTCTTCTGCCTGATGTTTTGCTTCATCATCCGCATTCCTGTTTTGGTTTTTCAGATAATCTCTGAGACTATCGTAGGTGATTCCGTTGCCGGAAAGCAAATTGGAAATAGGATTATTGTTCTGTTTCAGCAGAGCCAGAAGTACATGCTTAGGCTCCACATAAGGTGAATTGTCGCAGATATAAGCCTCCTTAATTGCATTACGCATCAGCTCGGAAGCTGTTGCGTCCAAAGAAGGAGTTCCCTGTTCAGATTCTTCTGAGTCGCAATTTGGTTCTTTCGCAATTTCTTGATTGAGTGAATTTTCAAGAACGTTGATGTCGACCCTGAATCCTGTCTCCAATATGTAGTTTATCTCTTTATTCTTTCGCACGAATTCCAAGATTAGATGTTCTATCGTAATCTTGTTGCCATGGCGGCGAGCTACATTCTCACCACACTGTGCTAGAATCTTCTGTATATGTTCAAATGGATTTTGCATATTCTATATTCCTTTCTTAATAAAGTAGTGCAAAGTTACAAATAATTTTGGTATTTGCAAACCTCCAGCCAACTTTTTTTCTTTCTCAAAAGACAAATAATGCTAAAAGATTCATTTTTTTTGCCTGTAAAGCGTTTGAGTATGGATATTTTTTTGTATCTTTGTCGAGATTTTTGGAGAGGCAAAACGGCTTAGAACGCAAATAAATGCCCTTCTGAGCGATTTTCCATTAAAATCATGGTAATAAAAATACATAAACATAAATATAAGAAATGGACGAAAATCAGACAATGGATCATGATAGAATCATGAAAATCAACATTGAGGAGGAGATGAAGTCTAGCTACATCGACTATTCGATGTCAGTGATTGTGGCTCGTGCCCTTCCTGATGTACGTGATGGTTTCAAGCCTGTGCACCGCCGTATTCTTTACGGTATGCTGGGAATTGGAAACACCAGTGACAAACCATATAAGAAATGTGCGCGTGTTGTAGGTGAGGTGCTCGGTAAGTACCACCCACACGGTGACTCTTCCGTATATGGTGCCTTGGTTCGTATGGGTCAGGAATGGAATATGCGATATACTCTCATCGACGGACAGGGTAACTTCGGTTCTGTGGATGGCGACTCTCCTGCTGCTATGCGTTATACAGAGTGCCGTCTTTCAAAGATGGGTGAACACATCATGGACGACCTCGATAAGGAGACCGTTGACATGATGAACAACTTTGATGATACGCTCCAGGAGCCTACCGTCATGCCAACAAAGATTCCTAATCTCCTTGTGAATGGCGGTAATGGTATTGCTGTAGGTATGGCTACAAATATCCCTACCCATAACTTGGGCGAGGTGATTGATGGTTGCTGTGCTTATATCGATAATCCTGATATCGATACTGATGGCTTGATGCAGTATATTCCTGCTCCTGACTTCCCTACAGGTGCTACTATCTATGGTATCCAGGGAGTGAAGGATGCCTACGAGACAGGTAAGGGTAGAATCGTGGTTCGTGCTACTGCCGAAATAGAAAGCGGTGAAAGCCATGATAAGATTGTAATCACTGAGATTCCTTACGGAGTTAACAAGGAGCAGCTCGTAATGGCAATTGCCGATCTTGCCAAGGAAGGTAAGGTTGATGGAATTGCTAACGTGAACGATGAGTCCGGTCGTCAGGGTATGCGTATCGTTGTCGATGTAAAGCGTGATTCCAATGCCAATGTTCTCTTGAACAAACTCTTCAAGTTGACAGCTCTTCAGAGTTCATTCTCAGTGAATTGCATTGCTTTGGTCAATGGTCGTCCGCGCCTTTTGAGCTTGAAGGAATGCGTGAAGTACTTCGTTGACCATCGTCATGATGTAACAATCCGTCGTACTCAGTTCGAGTTGAAGAAGGCACAGGAGCGTGCTCACATTCTTGAAGGTCTGATTATCGCTTGTGATAATATTGATGAGGTAGTACATATCATTCGTGCCAGCAAGACTCCATCTGATGCTCAGCGCAACTTGGAGAAGCGTTTTGAACTGGATGAACTGCAGAGTAAGGCAATCGTAGACATGCGACTCAGTCAGTTGACAGGCTTGCGTCTGGAGCAGTTGCATAACGAGTTCAATGAGTTGATGAAGACCATCGACTACTTGAATCAGATCTTGAATGACCCTGAGCTTTGCAAGAAGGTAATGAAGGATGAACTCAATGAGGTGAAGGAAAAGTATGGTGACGCTCGCCGTACCATGATTAAGCCAGATGATCATGAGTTCAATCCAGAGGATTTCTATCCAAATGATCCTGTGGTTATTACCGTGAGTCACCTTGGTTATATCAAGCGTACTCCATTGTCAGAGTTCCGTGAACAGGCTCGTGGAGGTGTAGGTTCTAAGGGTGCACGTACTCGTGATAAGGACTTCACTGAGTATATCTATCCTGCAACTATGCACCAGACCATGCTGTTCTTTACCAAAAAGGGACGTTGCTACTGGCTCAAGTGCTATGAGATTCCTGAGGGCGACCGCAATTCAAAGGGTCGTGCTATCCAGAACCTCCTCAATATCGAGAATGATGATCAGGTAAATGCATTCCTCCGCCTGAGAGGCTTGAATGATGCCGAATTTATCAATAATCACTATGTAGTCTTTGCTACCAAGAACGGTACAGTGAAGAAGACATGTCTCGAGGCATATTCACGTCCACGTACCAACGGTGTGATTGCCATCAACATCGTAGAGGGTGATGAGGTGGTAGATGTTCGTTTGACAAATGGTCATAACGAGTTGATTCTTGCCAACAGAAACGGTCGTGCCGTTCGTTTTGATGAGAATCAGATCCGTACTATGGGACGTACTTCTACCGGTGTCCGCGGTATGCGTCTTGATGAGGGCGATGATGCCTTGATTGGTATGATTGTAGTCAATGATCCTGAGAAGGAAACCGTGATGGTTGTCAGCGAGCAGGGTTATGGTAAGCGTTCTGACGTAGTAGATTACCGTGTAACCAACCGTGGCGGTAAGGGTGTGAAGACTCTTAACATTACAGAAAAGACCGGTCGTCTGGTAGCTATCAAGAACGTAACCGATGATAACGACCTCATGATTATCAATCAGAGTGGAATCGTGATTCGTCTTGCTGTTGCCGATTGCCGTATCATGGGTCGTGCTACTCAGGGAGTCCGCCTCATCAATCTGGCTAAGAAGAATGATGTCATTGCCAGCGTATGTAAGGTGATGAGTTCAGAACTCGAAGCTTCTGTAGAAGAGGAGAGCCGTTCAGCTTGGGCAAAGAAGAGCGAGGAAATAGAAAACGATACTGTTGGTGCCAAGACTGCTGAAGAAGCAGCTGAGGCAGAAGCTCAGTTGGAGAATCAAGATGACGAGAATGTTCAGGAGTAATCCCCTGAACACTCGTTCATATCATATTGTCGAAGCGTAACAAATTATAAATTTCAACTTTTTAAACTTTAAACAAAATGAAAAAGTTAATCGTAGCTGCTATGTTGGTACTAGGTGCCACATCAGCATTCGCAGGTGACAGTGATGCACTCAAGGCTGTCATGAAGGCAAAGACTTATGCTGAGGCTGAGGCTTTGGTAAAGCAGAACTTGGGTCAGTTTGCTAATGATGCAGAGAAGGCTAAGGCTTACAACAAGTTGGTAGACCTTAGTATGAAGGATTTTAACGATCAGCAGTCTATTCAGCAGACCAATCAGCTCATGAAGAAGAATGATCCTGTTGATGAGAATGTAATGAACGAGGGCGCTTACAATGCTTTGATGAACGCTATCGAGTGCTACAAGTACGATCAGCTTCCTAATGCAAAGGGTAAGGTGTCTCCTAAGTTCAATGGCAATGCTTCCCGCGCTTGGGGTGCTCGCCAGCAGCTTGTAAATGCAGGTCAGACTGCAGCTCAGAACAATAAGGCTGATGATGTTTTGAAGTATTGGGGTGCATTCTTGGATACTGATGCTGAGCCTCTCTTCGCATCTATTGATGCTAAGCAGAAGGAAGGTGAGAAGGAGTATATCGGTCAGGTTGCTCTCTTCGCAGCTCGTTATGCTTATCAGGCCAAGGATGCTGCTCGTTGCGAGAAGTATTGCGACATTGCCATGACAAGCGAGAAGGAGGCTAAGGATGCTCTTAACCTCAAGCTCTATGTAATGAAGGATGGTTTGAAGACTAAGGAAGACTCTTTGAACTACGTTAACAAGCTGAAGGATCTCTATGCTAAGGATCCATCTAATGAGGTAATGCTCGATGGCTTGAACTCTATGTATTCTGCCTTGAAGATGGAGAAAGAGCAGACTGAGCTTTTGGATGCAGCTATCGCTAAGGATCCTAAGAACTTCGTAGCTCTTGCCAACAAGGGTATGATGTACATTCAGAAGAACGATGCTGACAATGCAATCAAGTGCCTCAAGCAGGCTCTCGAAGCAAAGCCAGACAATGTTGTAGTGATGACATATCTTGGTGCTTGCTACAACAGCAAGGCTGGTGACATCCAGGCTGTTCAGGGCCGTAAGGTAGTTTTCCAGGAGGCAATCAAGATTCTTGATAAGGCTAAGGAACTCGATCCAGAGAAGGCACAGGCTAACTGGGGTTACACCCGTTACCAGGCTTACTATGGTTACTATGGTCCTAATGCACCTGAGACCAAGAAGGCTGAGGAAGAGAGCAAGTAATCACATAGGATGATATGAAATTATAATCGCCTTGCCGAATAATCGGTAAGGCGATTTTTTTAGGAAAGTCTGGTATGATTTCTGTTGCTGCATAACAGTTGTGCGACGGACGCATACCAGCTGATTTACGAGCGCACATCAGTTGTTATGCAAGCGCACAACAGCTGTTGTGCGGCCTAAGAAGCTTACTTTTCTGAAAACATATACTATCTTTTCCAACAACTTCTACTGTCTTTTCCAACGACTTCTACTGTCTGATAAACTGATATAATAAAAGAAAAAAGAAATCGTTCATTAAACAGATATAATAAATGTGGATAGAAATCGTTTATTATATAAATAGTAATCAAAAATGAAGAATATTAAACCTTTTCTTGCGGTTTTATCCTTTCTATCTCCTATTGTACATGCGCAGAATGCAGATTACGAAGGAGAGGGGAAAAGTAAGATAAATCTTTGCAGCAATATTGAATGGAAAGCCGAAATGCAGGGTTCTTTTTCCAAGGGAAAAACGCCTTTATGGCTTAATGCCAATAAGCATGGTCTCAGTTCATTAGATGACTGCAATGGTTATTTACGCGGTAGTCTGGTTCGTCCTTTGGAATCAGATTCAGCTCGTCGTTGGGCAGTTGGCTATGGCTTGGATATTGCTGTACCAGAAAATTATACCAGCAGTTTTATTGTACAGCAGGCTTTTGCTGAGGTTCGCTGGCTTCATGGAACTATGACCATAGGATCTAAGGAATATCCTATGGAACTCAAGAATCAGACTTTGTCAAGCGGTAGTCAGACGTTGGGTATTAATGCTCGTCCAATACCTCAAGTTCGTTTGGCTTTGCCTGAATACATAACGCTACCTATTCTGAATGGTTGGTTGCAGCTGAAAGGTCATATTGCTTATGGAATGATGACTGATGACCGTTGGCAGCACGAATTCACTTCACGTCAATCAAAATATGCCGATCATGTCCTTTTTCATAGCAAGGCGGGTTATCTTAAGATAGAAAATCAGAGGAAGAACAGTCCTTGGAGCGTAGAACTAGGTTTGGAAATGGGCGCTGAGTTTGGAGGAAATCCCTATCAGATGTATGATGAACAAATGGTGCAGATGCCTACCGAGAAAGGTTTGAAAGGCTTTTGGCACGCTTTTGTTCCAGGTGGTTCTGATGCGACGGATGGTGAATATACGAATGCTGCAGGTAATCAGATGGGTTCCTGGCTGATGCGTGTGAATTATCAGGCAGATAGTTGGGCGCTTCATGCATATTTAGACCATTTTTTTGAGGATCATAGCCAGATGTTCCTGCTGGACTATAACGGATATGGTGAAGGTGATGAATGGAATCAGAAGAAGAAGTCCCGTTTCTTCCGTTATGCACTGAAGGATATGCTCTGGGGAATGGAGTTGAACTTAAAGACCTCCAGATGGTTGAGAAATGTTGTATTCGAATATATCTACACCAAGTATCAAAGCGGTCCGTATAATCACGACCATACGTTGAATATTCCTGATCATGTAGCCGGAATGGACGATTATTATAATCACAATATTTATACCGGCTGGCAGCATTGGGGGCAAGTAATCGGAAACCCTCTTTTCCGTTCACCTATTTATAATACAGATGGGAAAATAATGGTGCAGAATAACCGTTTCATAGCTTACCATTTAGGATTTGACGGACAGCCTACAAAACGACTGGGATATCGGGCTATGGCTACGTATCAGAAAGGCTGGGGTACTTATGACGAGCCTTTTACGAAGGAGCATCACAATATGAGTTTTCTGTTAGAGTCGCAGTATGATTTTAATCATGGCTGGAGTGTCAAGGCTGGTTATGCAATGGATTTTGGAAGTAATCAGATGTTGGGACATAATGCTGGATTCCAATTTACCATTTCCAAGAAGGGATTGCTAAAATGATTCGTTTAACCAAAGATGAATAAAAATATGAATAAGAATATTGCATCTGTTTTTGTTCTGCTGATGCTAGTGCTGGGCAGTGTATTGTTGAACTCCTGTGAAATAGAGAGTAGTGGCAATGGCAGTCTTGATGGATTCTGGCATTTGGAGAGTATTGATACGCTTGCCACTGGTGGCAGAAGCGACTATAGCAAGCAACGGGTTTTCTGGGGAGTACAATACAAGCTGCTGTCAGTGAATAATTACGAAGGAGGGAGATTTTATTTCCGATTCCGTCAGACTTCTGATAGTCTCATTCTTTCATCCCCCTATAAGAATAATTGGCATCAGGATGTAGAGAATGGTGGAGATATTCCCCTGACAGAAATCAATGATACACTTCGCCAGTGTGGAATTAACCACCTGGTTGAGTCATATTATAAAGAGAAAATGAATGGCGATAAGATGATTCTTCGTACGAAAGAATTAAGATTGAATTTTAAAAAGTTCTAGTTTCCTTTTAAAACTAGAACTTTTTGCCGAAAATGATGTTGATAAAGGTCTTAACCAGAATTTTTGTATCAAACCACCATGAGCGATGCTCCAGATAGTAAAGGTCTAGCTCTAATCGCCTCAACATCTTTTCCATTGTATCAGTATATCCATTGTATAGGGTTGCATAGGAAGTTACTCCCGGTCTTATCTGATACAAGTATTTATATCTAGGATCTTGCTCAATGATTTGGTCTATGTAATACTTACGTTCCGGACGCGGACCGATAAAAGCCATATCTCCCTTCAGGACATTCCAGAGCTGAGGTAGTTCGTCCAAATGATGTGTTCTCAAGAATCTTCCCACCTTTGTCAGTCTGGGGTCTCCGCTAGTTTCCAATAGGTTGGGTCCGTCTTTTTCTGCATCTATTTTCATTGAGCGGAATTTATATATATGAAAGGGCTTTCCGTACCGCCCGATTCGTTCCTGGCTATAAATGACAGGTAATCCATCCTCCCGTCTGATAGCTAAGGCAATAATAGCGAAAAGAGGAGAGAAGATTATTAAACATCCTCCAGACAAGAAGAAGTCTATCGAACGCTTTACAAACCGTTCGATAAAACTACTCTTATCTATGTATGTCTTTTCTTTTTCTTTCATGAAATGATAGCTTTGTTCCTGATACCTTTATTAATGAGCAAATGGAGTAGGACATAGATTACTATATCTGCAACCATTGTAATGGTCAAATTACAGCCCCAGTTATACATCAACAGATTGATGATGATATAAAGCAAGGCTAGTAGGATAATACTTATCAGCGCAAGATGCTGGCTCATGCCCAGTTGCATCAGTTTATGATGTATATGGCTTCTATCAGGACTGAAAATCGGTTTCTTCTTGCGTATACGATGTAATACTACTCTCACGACATCAAATGTTGGGACTATCAGTAGACTGTAAGCCAGGAAAACTCTTTCCATGGAAACAGGCATTAAGTTAGGGCTTACGGCTATTGATTTTACGAACAGGAAAGCCAGGATAAAACCCAGGGTAAGACTGCCTGAATCACCCATGAATATTTTCGTGCCCTTTGCCGGATCTCCCCAAACATTGAAGTAGAGGTAAGTAACCAATACACCTATTAATCCTGAAATCATTACTTCGTAAGCTGTAAGACTATACTGCATGAAGCAATATACAAAGCCGCATAATGCTATCAATGACAAGCTGGCTGCCAAACCGTCAATGCCATCAATCAGGTTTATTGCATTGTCAATAAAGACGATGACAAATACGGTTAGCGGTATTCCTATACATGCAGGCACTTCGTATATTCCCAGAAGACCATACAGATTATTGATGCATAGTCCACACAGCGGTAATATGGAAGCTGCAACAATCTGGATGAAAAACTTGATATTGGCATTCAGCCCTATGATGTCATCCACTATTCCTGCAGCATAAACCAGGAGTAAGCTGAGTAGAAAGCCCATGCTCCATAGGCTGATTTGGATTTTGCCATTCATTGTGTTGGAAGTCATAGTATACATGACGATGACTGCTGCAATGATCATGCTGGGTATGAATGCAATACCTCCAAGTCGCGGAATCATTGTATGGTGCACCTTTCTAAGGTTGGGCAAATCGTATAGATTCTTTTGCTTGCAGAAACGCAATAATGCAGGGATAAACAGGAATCCGCAGCAAGCGCTGAGCAGGAAAGACCCTATAATGGGTAACAATATTTGTGTCATTATTTAGTATTTTAATTTTTCTCTTTTTTATTAATAACCTTAAATGTAGTTATTTATTGCATCAACAACCAATTTTTTTATCTGCAGGCATAAAATAATCATAAAAGTTTGGCAGTTTCATACAAAAGATGTAAATTTGCAGAAAGATAGTCTTGCACTTTTGCTTAGTGAGATGAATCTATTCAAATAATAATTAAAGAGATGAAATGAAAATTAGTATAATTACAGCTTCTTATAATAGAGGTAAGACAATCAGGCATACTGTAGAATCTGTACTTCGTCAAACATATCCAGATTTTGAATATATTGTTGTCGATGGAGGTTCTACAGATAATTCTATTGATATTCTGAAGGAATATCAAGTCGCTTTCAAGGGTAGATTGAAGTGGATTTCAGAAAGAGACAAGGGAATTTATGATGCGATGAATAAAGGAATCAGAATGGCAACCGGTGATGTTGTGGGAATTTTGAATTCTGATGATTTCTATACGGATGAAAATGTATTGCAGACAGTAGCTGATAATTTCATGAATTATTCTGTTGATGCAGTTTATGGTGATATTCATTTTGTTCATGATGCTGATTTAGGCAAATGTGTGAGGTATTATTCTTCAAGATTATTTTCTCCATTTTGGCTACGTTTCGGTTTCATGCCCGCTCATCCTTCCTTTTATTGCAAACGTGAGGTTTTCGACAAGGCGGGGTTATATAGTTTGGATTACAAGATTGGAGCTGATTATGAGATGATGGTTCGCTTATTCAGAAAATATGGCATTTCAAGTCGCTACATATCTAAGGATTTTGTAACCATGCGAACGGGGGGAGCCAGCAATCGTTATTTCAGAAATCGCCTCACGCTTATCCGCGAAGATGTTAAAGCTTGCCGCGATAATGGCATTTATACCAATTCATTTCTTGTCTCTCTGAAATTCCTGTATAAGATTTTTGAGTTTAGAGTATTCTAAGTGAATGCTCTAAACTCAATGAACCTATATCAGTTGTTTGTAAAGGTTTATATATTCTATGAGTCTTTCATTTTTATCAAAAAGTTTCATTGCTCTTTGTCTGCAGGAAAGCTGGTAGGCTTTTTTATCTTTCTCACATATTTCCAGAATATAGCCTTTTGCCTCTTCTAAATTCTTTGGTTCCACAGCATAGCCCGTTTCTGCAGAAATGGCTTCTTCACAACCACCAGTCTTATAGGTAACAATTGGAGTGCCGCATGCCAATGATTCTATATTGGTAGTCGGGAAGTTGTCTTCGATGGTTGGGTTGAAGAAAACATTAGCCTGCGAATAGAGACATCTCATCTCATTGATGTTTTCTGTTCTTCTTATAGCTGTGATTTCATCCGGTAGGTTTTGTGCATCTTTTTCGTTGATTCCAACCAGGATTATCTTATATCCCTCAGGCAAGATCTTGCTCAAGGAAATGAAGTCATCTAATCCTTTTCTGTACCAATTAGAAGCCACTCCCAAAATGATTTTTGTATTCTTGGCAAGCTGATATTTTGTTCTAATGTCTATTTCAAGGCTAGGCTTGAAAGTCTCCAAATCAATGCCGTTATATATTTGTTGGAGAGGAATATTACAAAGAAAAGATTTCCTGACTTCACCTTCCAGCCATTTACTGACAGGAACGATTGTCAGATTGGGAATGGAATTGAAGTATTTCTTTTTCAGTTCAAAATTACGGTAGGCATTATCAAGCAATAACGAGCTGGGATAAGCTTTTTTCTGAGGACATTTCTCACAATGTGTTTGCCATTTATTGCATTTTACAAACATGTAGTGGGCACAGTGTCCGGTAAAAGCCCAACAGTCATGTAGCGTCCATACCACTGGTTTGTTATATTTGGCAAGAAACTCCATCAATAGTGGATAGTTCAGATAGTATCCGTGTATATTATGCAGGTGGATAATATCGGGGTTGATTTCTTCTATATAGCTGATTAATCGTCGGGTTGGATGTTTTGACATCAGTCCATGATTGTCCAGAATACGTGAAGCGATTCCATGTATTCTTTCATCCATCATGCAGCCAATCTGATAGAGATGAGATTGGCTGGGATTACTCCAGCGCCCATAGGCGATATAGCTTTCCCATCCTTCCTTTATGGCAAGTTGGCCGATTCCTTCGGCAATTTTTCCGTGCGAACCCCAATTGGCTGTTATGTTAATCTGCAGTAGTTTCATTCAAACATTTTTTTATTCTTCATACTTCTTATTACATCCCAGGAAATAGTACATGTGTCTGATTGGCCAGAAAGGTTCAAAGTGACGTCTGTTGATTACTTTTCCGTTGAATGAAAAATATTTTTTATAAACAGACTGTGCAAACACATACTGGTATGTTTTACAGGCAATATCAATAGATAGATTGTTTGCCTGTGAGAGCTTACCGTATGGGAAGGCAAAATATTTGCAGGTGCATCCCAATTTGTCTTCTATTATCTTTTTACACTCTACAATCTGGTACTCTAGTTCTTTTTTATCTGTACTATTGATCATGTAATGATCCATCGTATGAGCACCAACAATATGTCCACGTTTGTGCAGGTCAATAATCTGCTCCCATCTCATAGGTTTCTTGTTTGGAGTCATCACGATGCAATCATTAAAATGATTGATATATTCCTGTGAACCTTCAGCATAATTCGGATTGATGAAGAAAGCTGCATTCGTACCATATTCCTCTAATATAGGGGCAAATATCTCGTAGTCTTCCAGAAAACCATCATCAAAGCTGAATGCAACAAGTGGCTTTGAAGGCATTTCATGATGATGAATCTTCTCGACAGCATCTTCAAATCTAATGAACTCAACCTTTTGAGAAAGCTCTTCCAGCATTTTTCTGAATGTAGATGGTTCGTTCTCCTTTGCTATACGGTGTCCGTTAAGAATATGAATTCCTGGCTGAGGCTCTTTGAAGAGTCCCATGATATGAAGAAAGCAATTTCTTGCTTGTGTTCGAAAATACATTTTCAGATTATTCATTTTCTAAAACTTTTTTGAGTACATTAATTTGATAATCAACATTCCATTTTCTGTCTATTTCCTTGAATGCTTCTTTTCGGGTTTCTTCCCAGGTCTTTTCTTCAGCTGATATAACTTTTCTGATTTTATCTTTCAAATCAGCTACATCTCCCTGCAGGTAAAAGTATCCGGTCTTTGATGGCTTTATGGCTTCAAACTCAGGCATTTGTTCTGCAAAGTTGTCATGAGTAATAATCGGGCAACCAAATGAGAGAGCATGGATGGCAGTTAAGCCAATATTACCAGGTGAAACGCATACGGAAGCATTGTAGAACAGTTCAGCTAGGGTAGAGTCTTCATAACAAGGACCATACATCCATACGCTTTGTTCTATTCCCTTTTCTTTAGCATAGCTTGGAATGTCTACTCCGTCTACATCTTTTCCTACAAATATAATATTGATAGGGCAGTTTTCCTCGTAGAGCATTTTTGCACTATCTATTATCTGGTTCAATTGCTTTCTCTTCTGTATTCTTCCGCAATAAATCACAACTGGGTAATTGTTGTGAAAATGCTTAGAGTATACATCAGATTTGCAAAGTCTTTTCCTGATATCCAATAAATGTGCAGAGTCCAGGGAATTGGCAATGCAATACATATTCTCCGGATTGAAACCTTTGGATTTCATGACGTTTATGGAATATTCACTGTAAACCATTAACTTCGTGAATAATTTATAGTAAGTTTTTTTGATAATGTTCTTAACAAAGGATTCATTTCCATAAAAGCCATGTGTCCATGCTATAGTTTCCTTATGCCTTATTAAAGCCCACAACAATATTATCCACGATGATAAACAATATGGTTCGCCATCAAGGATATAGTGAGTATAGTCTCTATTGACTAATTGTATAGAGCCACTTTGCCAATAAAAGTTATGAAAGAAACGATTGTGCAGGGTTTCTTTATAGCCTTTCAACTTGTTATAATCAAAAGCCTTAATCTTGGTGTTGATGTGGTCACCTAGATAGAAATCGCAGGAGAATGTTTCTGAAATCTTCTGGAATATAGGCAATCGATAATGTGGCCCGATGTTTGTTATAAAACAGAGTTTTTGCTTCATTTCAATATACATTCTTTTATGGCATCAAGAAATCCATGACCATATTTCAAGTCTGGTTCTACGTAATTGCCTTCTCCCCATTCATTCCATGAACGGAGGAAAAGTATTTTGTGTTCAAGAGGTCTTCCTTCAACAATTTTCAAAGCATCTTTAAGATGTTTCTTGAAATTTTCTGGTGTTGAGTTATAGTAAACTCCCTCTTTTCTTCCTACTCTGGCTGTTCTGTCCCATTGTGGAAGAATGGTTGGGTAAATATTCTCCCATCGGTCTTCTGGAGAGAAAAAGTACTTTACCACTTTGGGATAGTTATACTTCTGTACAGGGAGCCAAGGGAATTTCTGGTGTAGATAAAGACTTATGATTCTTCTCCATTTTCCTTGACTTAGCATTTCTGCTCTTGACTTTCCGTACGAGTTCAGCCCGTCAAATCCGAGTTTCAGGAGATTTTCATAAACCTCTTTACTGCTTTTCAGATTGGGCAATACTCTCTTAAGTGTTCCATCTTCCGTTCGCTGTATAGTAGTTGTATTGTTACACATAGCGACGAAATAGAAATCTTTCAACCCATTATTCATAGCCAGTTTACGCCACAATTGTATGAACTCTTCTATACCTTGGAATCTATATGGGTCATATATTACGAATAAGATTTTGCCATCTACCGTAATGTATCTGTGGTCTTTGAATGCCGGCAGGAGAGAATAGAAATGTTCCGTATGATCCTTCTCACCCAAATATTCCTGCTTCGCAATCATAGCATCCAACTTACTGTCCTTCTTCCATGATTTGTTTGACCAATCATGATTAGCCCAGCAGAGGCAGAACGGGAAATCCGGTTTGCCAGAAGCAACTACTTCCTGAAATGGTCTTTCCAGCAATTGCTTGCCGTTTCCAAACCAATAATGCCAATAGCAGAAGCCTTCAACCCCTGCTTCACGCGCCAATTGTGCCTGCTGTTCTCTTATTTCTGGCAGTCTTAAATCATAAAAGCCAAGATCTGCAGGTATTCTAGGCTGATAATGTCCCTTGAAGAATGGTTTTGCCTTGGCTACATTTGTCCATTCAGTAAACCCCTTTCCCCAGAACTTATCATTCTCGGGAATAGGGTGAAATTGTGGCAAATAATTTGCTATGATTCTTGCTTCCATCTTTATTTCTGTTTTTATCTTCTAGTCGATTCTTATTGTGTTGAACATAATCTTGCCCTTGGGCAACCATATTGCAAAGATATATAAAATAAATGACATAGCCATCAACTACAGTCATTATTTTCTGCATTTATCTATTTTCCAGTTTTATTGTCATTCCTTCGGATATTTTATTAGCAGTATTTCGTGATATCTCAAGTATGCATATAGCCCTAAGAGGGTTATGATTCGTAAATTGCCAGTATCTGCATACGAAAATAGTGTCATTCCTCCTTGAATACTAATGCATGCAGTAAAGTATATCAATAGCAATTGATATAATTTAATAGTTGGATCATGCGTCCTTGTTTTTCTACACAGCATGTAGAAAACGCAGACAAATAAGATAAAAGCTATTATAGGACCAAAATCTATTGTGAAATCACCAACAAAAGTGTAGAAAAAATAGTCGTCCAATTCTAAATTATGGTATTTGTCTCTGCGTTCAACAAAATTTTTAGGCGTGTCTGGATCTATGATACGCTTGAACAGATTGATGGTTCTATCGCCATATCGGATGCCACCTGCATCTAACCCATTATTGTTGAAATATAAGCTTCCTTGTCCCACATACCAATTGATGAAACCGCCAACACCAGCTTGCTCTTTTCCGAATCTACTCATGGTTATAGCAAGGATTGGTAGCGAAATGAGTATTATGGAAATGATGCCAATCTTCTTTACAGCTTTGTTGATTCTTCTAGATAGATAGGGCTTAAACAGAAAATAGCCAACAACAACAGTTAGTGTACAAGAAACAACACCGCTACGCTGTCCGTGCGTTATTGGTATGATAACGCCTAAGATTGTGGTAAATGCCAAGCCATAAATCACCAGCTTATGTTTAAAATCTTTTAAAGACAAGAAATAGAATAACAGAAATACTGTAATATCCGATAGCGAATTGTAGATTACTGCAGGCAGATTACGGATGGCTTTACCGGAATTTCCTATTTCTTCTACCTGGTCAGTATACACTTCTTTAGCAGCAGAGTCATCGACAAATAAATTTATAATTCCTTTATTCGCCTGAGCTATGATTCCCGGAATCATCATGATTGCAGAGATGACGATAATCCAACCTATTATTACTAATACTCTGGTATGGGGATTTTCGATAGTTTTAGCTGGATGACTATGATATATGATAATAGGAGATAATGCTATCATCAACATTGTATATAGATATATATAAGGAAAAATCTTCAA
This sequence comes from Prevotella sp. SGI.167, assembly GCF_050313615.1. NCBI lineage: Bacteria > Pseudomonadati > Bacteroidota > Bacteroidia > Bacteroidales > Prevotellaceae > Prevotella > Prevotella sp. SGI.167. The sequence goes on from NZ_JBNPLT010000018.1 coordinate 48,222, forward strand.
AGGCTTGTATGCCTCTGAAAAAAGCGGATCATTGATAGTTAAAACCGAAAAGAAAGCATATACTATATACATAAACATAATGACGCTTCCTGTGTCTAATACCATATTTTTATAGTGGTACCAGATAAACGTCAATACCCAAACGAATAGGTAGGATATGCATAATATATTATTAGATATGATTTCTGACATGTTTGAATACTGTTGATGTTAAAAACTTTTTGATAAGTTGCCGTTCATTTGAAGATAAGCCCCACATATAACCTAGTATAGCCATGCATAAGGGAGCTCCCAAGAGTACACTGGCTAAGTTGATCCACTGATTGGAAATGAATCCATTCAGGAAAGCAAATATTGCGAAGCTTACTATTGAAACTATGAGTGCAGGGATTAGAAATCCCCACATATATTGTCTAAGTGAAAAATATTCGAATACTTTCCGGATACAATAAATCCTTACGATATGTGCAAGTATGCATACCATTAACATAGATATTAATAATGATTCGGATGGTAGCCCCATCTTGTAGAATACCCATGTTATAGGAAGGCTTAATCCTGTGAAACTTTCTGTCAGCAGATGATAGTTGCGGATTTTTCCCGTTGCATGAATGATGATAGTGATAGGATTATGCATGGATATTACTATGAGATAGACTAGCATCAATTGACAGAACAGAACCGTTATATCATTGGCAAAGCCAAGCCAGCAGGTCAGAATCCATTTCATTTTGATGAACAGTGGGATGGATACCGCTGTCAATACATAATAAATGAATTTATTGGACATCGTAAACAGTTGGCAGACATATTCCAGATTGCCTTCTGCGTATTTTTTTTGCATGGCAGGACGGAATGGAACAATCATACTATTGACCAAGGCGGTAACAGCATTGTTTATCTGGAGTGCAACGCCAAAAGCTGCATTGATGATTGGACCAAAGAAAATATTTATCAGAATAATACCTCCTTGAAACATGCTTGTGTTGGCTATTGAACCCAATATTGTCCAGCCGGAAAAAGACAATAAGTTTTTATAGATACTCTTGTCCTTTATTTTCGTGTATTTTAAATCTTTAAAGAGTAAATGGCTTAGGACGACATAGGTGGTTAAGACAAAAAGTGCAACGAAGAGTAACGAGCCGCTATAGAAGCACAAATGGTCCATACCTATTAGGATGGTTACATAGGTTAATACCAGCTTTCCAAGACTTTCCAAGGTTGAAACCAGTGCATATACTCCTATCTTTTCGTATGCAAAGATGAGAGAGAGGAATGGTATTTGTATGAAAGAACACAGAAAGGTAATCAAAGAAAATTGATAAACCCATAGTACAGCCTCCATTCTATCTGCAGGTATGTTAAGCTGAGTATTGACAAACCATAAACCTACAGTCTCAAAAATGGTTATAATGATGATGCATAAGATTAATTCAATGTTTATACTCGCAGAATATACTTTTTTCAACTCTCCCTTATCTTGCTTGCCTAAAGCTACGGAGTAGAAGCGCTGGATGGAAAGTGTCAGTACTCCGGAGATGAAAGCGGAAGTAGTGATTACGCCCGCTATCGTATTGAACAATCCATAGTCTACAAGCCCTAAAGCTTTGATGATCAACCTTACAGTATATAAGTTGACAAACATCAATACCACCATTCTTGCAAACAACACGATGGTGTTGCTTGCAATGCGTTTGGTGGATTGTGTGTTGTCAACTTTACTATTGGTGTTCATAAGCTTTTTAATCTAAAACTATATCCCTTAACACATAAATGGTTGTTCCTGCAAAAGCAAGGAAAGTCATCATCAGAACGAATATCATGCGCTTTGGTGATTCAGGTCTGAGAGGCACAACAGCACCTTTTATCAAGGAAAAGGCAGGTGTACGTTCCTGAACCTTGGCTTTTGCCAGTTGCAATTGTGTGCTGAGAGAGGAATAACTATTGTACTTTAGCTGCATGTCATTCTCCAGGTCATTCTGTTTTGCATGAATACTTTCCAAAATAACGTCCATGTTTGCATCCGAATAGCTTCCGTAGAGCTGGCGGGATTTTTCGTATGCAGCTTTGGCTTCTGCTGTAAGTTTCTGGTAATACTTCACATCATTTCTCGCCTTATTGGTTCGATAATTGGTTATAAATACCTGGAGATGTTGTCTTACAGAATCTACCAGAATCTTACAGATATATGGATCCTGTGCTTTGGCACTAATGGTGATGGCACCAGTTTTCTTGTCTGTTGTAAATTTGATGCTCTCCTTGATTTGTTCTACGATATTTGAATCGTCTTTTGACAAATTATAAGGATTGAATTTGCCATCCGTTGCCAAGTCCTGTTTCTTTGAAGTCAGTTTCCCCTTAATCCAACCCATACATGCAGTCCACCAGGCTACTTCCTGGTGTTTCTTCAAGTAAGTATAGTAATCGGTGGAGATGGAATGATCCTTATTCGTGACCTTGATATGAAACAATTTTGATACGAAACCATTATCATCCATCAGTTCCGGATAGAGCAGCGGAGTGATAGCGTCTGTGGACTGCATGGACGACAGATCCAGTCCAAAAGTAGAGGCCAGCGAACTCAAGGCAGAACCGCTACCGGAACCGGCACTTTCCACTTCTGGTACTACTACTGCTTCAGCAGCATAGACCCTAGGTACGCAAACGATATAGAGACATGACAATACAAATACGATGGGTATGATTATTGCATATAGCTTACGTCTCAGCTTTATTTCTTGAAATACCTTTTTATAATCTATCTTTTTTGCTTCCATTTTTCGTTTATGTTAATCGTCATTACTTGCTCAGATTAGCTATCGTCGCAATCATGGCTGCAATGCTACTCATGCTTGTACCCAGACTCATGGTTTCTGCAACGCTCATCTTGCGCTTCATCTTGGCAGGTACTACTATCTCGCAGCCTGGCTGAACCTTGGTACCATGTCCCACCTTGGCTACCTTGCCGTTCATGTAGATGATGTAGGATTTGCTCTTGTAGGCGTCTGATGCATAGCCACCAGCTTCGGCAATGTACTTGGATACGCTCTTGCCCTTCTCGTAGGCAACCGTATTGGCGTACATCACAGCGCCGTTGATCTTGACCGTACCGTTATATTGAGGCACAACCAGACGGTCACCTTCCCTGAGGATGATGTCTGCATCTGAGCCAGGCTTGTTCAACGCTTCTTCCAAATCAATACCAACAGGATATTCTTCCGGCACATTGAACTTCAGAAGATCCGCGTCCTTGGCTTCCTTTGCTGTCTGCGTGATGGCGCTAGCATTGTTGCTGCTGGCAGCCAGTTGCAGAAGATTTTTCTGCTGCTGTTCACGTTGCATTTTCAGGACGGCTTCCATACGAGCTTTTTCGGCTTCGTTTGCCTTACGCATCAGGCGGGCACCCTTGATATAGGCTTGCTCGGTTGCGCCACCAGCTCTATGGAAGAGATCACTGAGGCGCACATTGCGACGGCTCAAAGTATAAGTGCCACCAAACATCACCTCACCCTCAATCTTTACGTTCTGCTGTTCTGCATAGGCAGGACTCTTGCGAATGCTTACCTCGTCAAAAGGCATCAGCTTGAAGCCCGGAGTTCCGTCAATGACAAAACCGTCCTTCAAAGACAGAATATAGGTCTGCGCAATGATGCTGTCGGGCGCTGTTGCCTTAGCATCGCTTACTCGTCTGCTTACCATCACGTTAACCGTTGAAGCCTTGTCAGTCAAGCCTCCAGCCTGGAGTACGAAGTCTTCAACTGTTTCATTCTCAGCATATTTGTAGACACCAGGATACTGCACTTCGCCACGTATGGTCAGGGTGCGCTCTGTGGTCTTGTCCTGTCGGGTAGGGATGAAGAGTACATCGTTTTCCTTCAATGGAATGTCCGGAGTGTTGCCTGCCATGATTCCGGCTAAATCCACGCTGATTACTTCCAGGTTGCGGTCTGCCTTCATGCGATGCATTATGGCTCTGTTGGTGAATGCATCTTCTGTGAGTCCTTCTGCATGCTCTATCAGTGAACGGACGCTGTTTACCTGTTCTCCAAGGTTGTACATTCCAGGGCGGAACACGGCACCCTTTACCTCTACGGTGTTGGCATAACGAGGCAGAATGGAATCTACGCTTACTGAGTCGCCATCATCAATGCGGAAGTTGGCAAAATCAAACTCTTCTACGTTATATACGGATTTTTCCCTTCCGGTCTTGCGGTTCACGCGGACAGATTTTCTGTAAGCATCTCCAGCAAAGCCTCCGGAATATTTTAGAAGGGAGTTGACGCTCTCATTCTTCTTCATCTCATAAATCATCGGGCGCTTTACCTTACCCGTAATGGTTACGAGACAATCGTATGGACCAACGACGATGACGTCATTATCTGCCAGTCTTACATTGCCCGTAAGCTTGCCATTGAGGATGTAATCATAGATGTCTACAACCGTTACAAGGCGGTTGTTACGATAAACCTTGATGTTGCGCAAGGTTCCCAGGTCGTTTGTTCCTCCTGCCATATAGAGTGCATGGAACACGGTGGCAAAGGCTGAGAGGGTGTAGGTTCCCGGTGCCTTTACCTCGCCCATCACGTTAACCATGATGGTCTTGGTTTGCCCAACTGTCAGTTTCACCCGGCTTGAACGGTAGCGGCTTCCCAGAGTGTTGCGGAGTCGGGCATTAGCCTGGGCTACGGTAAGACCACTTACGTTTACTGGTCCATAACCCTCGATAGTTACTTCTCCATCAGGAGAAACGGTGCTCTGAATGGTTTTCTGTGAAGCTCCATAGATGTCAATGATGACTGCATCACCTGGTCCCAGACGATAGTTCTGTGGGGTAGCGATGTTCATATTCGGTTCGAAACTCAATTCCTTGTTGTTGAAGATGTCACGACCGAAAACCTTCTTGCGGTTCTTTTCCTTTTCAGCAAGAAGGCGCTTGAGCATCAGGGTAGAATCAGGGATGATGAAATCCATCTCATTCTGAAAATCCATGAATTCCGCATCATTTTCATCGTAAGAACGCTTGAAATTTTCATCCTCTTTTGCCTTTATGCGATAATTGCTGTAGTTTTCTGCCTTTTTGTTGACATTATTGTAATCTTCTCTCCTTTTTCCGTTGTTCGTACGAAGGCGTGTTGCGTCCTTGCCGGCAATCTCTTCAGAGGCTCCGGCAATACCGCCTTGTTTCATCTGTCGTTCATACTTATTGCGAACGCGTCGGATTTGCGAAATGTCAACGCCTTGCTGCATCAGCTTGGTTACGATTTGGGCATTGGATGTTCCGCGCTCATGTTCCTTTACAACATATTTCATCACCTGATCATCAGTCATAGACGATGATTGGGCGTGTATTGTATTTGCAGAAAAAGCTAGCAAAAGTGCCAGGATGATATATTTCTTCATTCTCAATTTATTATCAGTGTTTATGATTCTCCTTTGATTAGGATTATGCCAGTTGGGTCATGTGATAACCCAGGTCCTTCAGCTCCATGGCAATACCAATGAGATACATTTGGTGAAGGGCAGCAATAAAGCCTCTGAATGCTTCCTCGGTCCCTGGCTGGAGATTCTGATGAATCAGCAGGTGGAAGGTGCGTGCTGCGCATTCGGCTACTATCGCAGAAAGTTCCTTGTGTCTGGTTTCATCTAGAAGGAGTACTTTCTCGCAGATATAGTCGTCCATGTGGTCGAAGTCGATACGGTCTCTGAGATATTTGTAGTGGTCTTCTACCTTGCCGTAGAGTTCCCAATCTTCATCCCAATACTTCGCCAGAGCCATTCCTACGAACATGATCCAGCCCAGGCTGACGGTAGGATATTTGTTAAACTCCCGCAGTGCATCAGGAAGATAGCTTTCTCCAACCTTTGCCCAGAGTTGTTCCAAGTCAGGAGCTTCTGGCAGATGCTGGTCTACAAGGTCTTTACTAGTAAGATATTGATAAAGATCATTCTTGATGATTTCTTCTACATTTATTTTATTATTTTCCATTGTCGTTTCTATTTTTCTTGCAAAGATACATTATTTTTATGAAATAAGCAACTATTTATTTCATTTTTTAGGATAGGGTGGTTATATTGCTTCGATTGTGCATAATATTATTAAAAAAGCCTTGGTTGCAAAAATGCAACCAAGGCCCGTATGTTTAGAACTTAAAGTTTTTTTTGATAATACTAGATCTGCTCGCTCCAGTCCTCCTGGCTCTTACGAACGTAAGTCTGGTAACGGAGCTTAGCCATCTTCTCTGCCTGAGAGAAGAGCTCATCAGCCTCCTTAGGGAATGCCTTCTGTACAGAGAGGTAACGAACCTCACCGAGCAAGAAGTCGCGGAAGTTCTCCCAGTTTGGAGCCTTAGAGTCGAGTGTGAATGGATTCTTACCCTCATCAGCCAACAGTGGGTTGTAACGCCACAAGTGCCAGTAACCGCACTCAACAGCCAACTCTTCCTCGTGCTGTGAACGACCCATACCGCCCTTACGCTTCAAACCGTGGTTGATACATGGTGCGTAAGCGATGATGAGTGATGGGCCTGGATAAGCCTCAGCCTCGCGGATAGCCTTCAATGTCTGAGCATTGTCAGCACCCATAGCTACCTGAGCTACGTAGATGTAACCGTATGTAGTCTGCATCAAACCGAGATCCTTCTTACGGATACGCTTACCCTGAGCAGCGAACTGTGCGATAGCACCGAGAGGTGTTGACTTAGAAGACTGACCACCAGTGTTAGAGTAAACCTCAGTATCGAGTACCAAGATGTTAACATCCTCACCAGAAGCCAATACGTGGTCGAGACCACCGTAACCGATATCATAAGAAGCACCATCACCACCGATGATCCACTGTGAACGCTTAACGAGGTAGTGATCCAAAGTCTTGAGCTCCTTGCAGATAGGGCAACCCTTCTCAGCGCCGGCAGCGATGAGAGGCTTCAACTCTGCAGCAGCCTCCTTAGAACCCTCAGAATCGTTCATGTTAGCAACCCACTTGTCAGCAGCTGCTACGAACTCAGCAGGAACATGCTCCTGAGCCTTAGCCTCCTCGAGCAAGTGAGCGATGCGCTCCTTCATCTTCTTGTTACCCATTACCATACCGAGACCGAACTCGCAGAAGTCCTCGAACAATGAGTTGTCGAATGCAGGACCCTGACCCTTAGCGTTCTTTGTATATGGAGTAGATGGGATAGAAGCTGAGTAGATAGAAGAACAACCAGTAGCGTTAGCAATCATCTGACGGTCACCGAAGAGCTGAGAAATCAACTTAACGTATGGAGTCTCACCACAACCAGAGCAAGCACCAGAGAACTCGAACAATGGCTGAGCGAACTGAGAGTTCTTAGGGCTCTGCTTGATGTCTACGAGATCCTGCTTAGAAGCTACCTTGTGTACGAGGTACTCCCAGTTAGCTGCTTCCTTGACCATATCCTCTGCGTCTACGTTGAATGGAACCATTGTCAACGCCTTCTCACCCTTCTTACCTGGGCAGACGTCAGCACAGTTACCACAACCAAGACAGTCGAGTACTGAAGCCTCGATGCGGAAGTGCATTCCAGCCAAAGCCTTAGGTGCCTTAACATCCTGAGTTGCGAGACCCTCGATGCCTGCGAGCTCCTCGTCGGTCAATACGAATGGACGGATAGCTGCGTGAGGACAAACGAATGAACACTTGTTACACTGGATACAGTTCTCTACGTTCCATACTGGTACGAATGCCTCAACACCACGCTTCTCGAATGCTGCAGTACCGTTCTGCCATGTACCGTCAACTGTGTTGTGCTTAACGAAGTCAGAAACCTTCAAGAGGTCACCTGCCTGGCCGTTGATAGGACGAACGAGCTCCTTAACGAATGCTGGAGCGTTATCCTCCTTAGCCTCATCGTCTGCGAGGTTAGCCCAAGCTGGATCTACTGTCAACTGCTTGTACTCACCACCACGGTCGACAGCGCCGAAGTTCTTGTCAACAACGTCCTGACCCTTCTTAGAGTAAGACTTAACGATGAATGCCTTCATCTGCTCTACAGCGAGATCCAAAGGAATAACCTCTGTGATACGGAAGAATGCAGACTGGAGGATGGTGTTGGTACGGTTACCGAGACCAATCTCCTGAGCAATCTTAGTTGCGTTGATATAGTAAACAGTGATGTTGTTCTGAGCGAAGTAACGCTTTACCTTGTTAGGGATGAAGTTAACCAACTCCTCACCATCGAAGATAGTGTTCAACAGGAAGAAACCGTTCTTACGCAAACCACGTGTTACATCGTACATGTGGAGGTAAGCCTGTACGTGGCAAGCTACGAAGTTAGGAGTATTTACCTGATAAGCACTGTGGATAGGGCTGTCGCCGAAACGCAAGTGAGAGCAGGTGAAACCACCAGACTTCTTAGAGTCGTAAGAGAAGTATGCCTGGCAATACTTGTTGGTATTGTTACCGATAATCTGAACTGAGTTCTTGTTCGCACCAACAGTACCGTCAGCACCCAAACCATAGAACTTAGCCTCGAACAAGTCGTCGCCACCCATTGGAATCTCCTCCTCTTCTGGGAGAGAAGTGAATGTAACGTCATCAACGATACCTACAGTGAAGTGGTTCTTTGGCTGTGGCAACTCGAGGTTCTTGAATACAGCAACAATCTTAGCTGGAGTTGTATCAGAAGAACCGAGACCGTAGCGACCGCCAACGATCAATGGCTTGCGCTCGTCATCGTAGAGAGCTGACTTAACGTCGAGGTACAATGGCTCACCCTCTGCACCTGGCTCCTTAGTACGGTCGAGAACAGCGATACGCTTAACGGTTGCTGGGATAGTCTTCTTCAAGAAGTCAACAGAGAATGGACGGAAGAGGTGAACTGCAACCATACCAACCTTCTTGCCCTGCTTGTTCAAGTAGTCGATAGCCTCGCGAGCTGGCTCTGTAGCAGAACCCATCAGGATGATGATGTTCTCTGCATCCTCAGCACCGTAGTAGTTGAAGAGGTGATACTCACGACCAGTGATCTTAGTCATCTCCTGGCAGTACTTCTCTACAACCTCAGGGATTGCATCGTAGTAAGGGTTGCAAGCCTCACGGTGAGTGAAGAATGTCTCTGGGTTCTCAGCGGTACCGCGAGTAACAGGACGCTCAGGAGTCAAAGCACGGTTACGGAAGTCCTCGATGAACTCTTCCTTAACCAATGGACGGATGTCTTCCATATCCATCTCCTCGATCTTGTGGTACTCGTGAGAAGTACGGAAACCGTCGAAGAAGTTAACGAAAGGAACCTTTGTCTCCAATGTAGCCAAGTGAGGAACTGCAGAGAGGTCCATAACCTCCTGAACGGAACCTGAGCAGAACATAGCGAAGCCTGTCTGGCGGCAAGCCATTACGTCCTGGTGGTCACCGAAGATACAAAGTGAGTGAGAAGCCAATGTACGAGCTGATACGTTGAACACGCAAGGGAGCAACTCACCAGCAATCTTGTACATGTTAGGAATCATCAGCAACAAACCCTGAGAAGCAGTGTAAGTTGAAGTCAAGGCACCAGCCTGGAGAGAACCGTGAACTGCACCGGCAGCACCAGCCTCAGATTCCATTTCCTGGATAGAAACTCGCTGACCGAAAAGGTTCTTACGACCTTTGGCAGCCCATTCATCTACATGCTCCGCCATTGGTGATGATGGAGTAATAGGGTAGATAGCAGCAACCTCAGTAAACATGTAGCTTACATGTGCGGCAGCTGTGTTACCATCACAAGTGATAAATTTTTTCTCTTTTGCCATTTTACTTTTAGATAAAATATTAAAAATGTTTTGTATTTAATTCTTCTTTCGAAAATTCTTTTTTAGTACAGAAATCCCAGAAGCCACAAAGGAATCTTGTTGTCCTTGCCTACCTCGGTATTGTATCGGGCGTAGATGATGTCGGGATTATTGCGCATCTTATTAGAAGATTGAGCGTCGCAGATTCTGAACCGCTTCTCACCGTCAACAGTATAGTAATGGTCCTTACCTGCCTGGTGCACTACGTGGTCTTTCCAAAGAGAGTTGACAAAGAAAGTTTCCATCACTTCCTGCTTGTCAATCTGTATCGGATAGATTGCGTACATCAGATTGGAATTGTGCATCATCACCTTGGTCGGTTTCTTCGGGAAGTCCTGACCTTCCGGATAGATCATGTTGATGAGTCGTGCGTCGGCCAGATACTTGATGTAGTTCATGACCGTTGCTCTGCTCGTATTGATGCTATCGGCAAGCTGGCTTACGTTTGGAGCTTTGGCTCCTTCCACTGCCAGCTGGTAGAACAGACGCTTTATCTTGGTAAGATATTTCAGTTCTATCTGCTTGATGAGGAGGATGTCCACCTCTGTCATCATGTTCATTGTCTTTAGTAGATTCTCTGTGAAGTTTCTGTGCTCCAGAAAGAATGGATAAAAACCGTGGTGCAAGTAGTCCTGAAAATACTTCATCGGACTCACCTTCGGCAATATCTGCTTGATGATGTGCTCATGGTTGCGGAGGATATCGTCCAGTTCGTATGGCTGGAAATTGTTACCCGTCTGCAGATTGATGAATTCTCTGAACGAGAATCCTCTCAGATTGTAACTCTTTACCACGCCGTTCAGTTCCGGGTTCTCTTCCTTCAGTCGCATTACGCTGGAACCGGTGAAAACAATTTTCAGTTCTGGATAGAGGTCATAGCACTTTCTGAGTTCCTTGCTCCAGTCGGGCTGTTTGAAAACCTGATCTATGAGCAGTGTTCTGCCGCCTTGCTTCACGAAATCGCCTGCAAAATCTGCAATGCCTCTACTCTGGAAATAGAAATTGTTCATGTTTACATACAGGCACTTGCGGTCGGTAGGGCCAAAGTGCTCTTTGGCATACTGGAGGAGGAAGGTAGACTTGCCTACGCCTCTTGTTCCCTTTATGCCTATCATGCGGTCGCTCCAGTCTATTTCGTCCATCAAGGTACGTCTTACTGGGGCGTTCGTATGCTCTACGAGGTATGTATGTGTTCTGAAGAATGCTTCTTCCATGAGTTGTCTTTTATTACTTTTTTGTTTTATGATGCAAAGGTAATTAATTATTTCTAATTTGCAAAGTCTAGATAGCAAAAAGTAATTTTTTTTATTTTATTTAGCACTATTCTAAGTAAAATTGGTCTGATTTTGCAGTTTTTCAACGATTTATTTATAACTTTGCAGCATGAAACTACATATCTTCAATCCAGAACACGATTTGGCTTTGGCCTCAAATTTGCGTCAGTTTACTGCTCCACATGCAGGACGCCAACTCAGGAGTGACCTTTCCTTCATCCCTGCTTTATGGGCTGATGAAGGTGATTTGGTCTTGGTCGACGACATAGATAATGCCCGTGACAAGGTGCGCCATCTTGGAGGTGATCTTGTTGATAAGGTTGAGTTTATCACTAAAGTTCAGTTAGCACATTTTATCAAGACGGAATTTCTTGACAGCGTTCATCCCTGGGGATGGGATTTGAGCCTGAAGGGCGAGCTGGAACACATCGGAATACCGGAAATAGCCTTGCCGGGCGATGCTATATTAAATAAGGTACGCGCGTTAAGCAGTCGCCAATGGGCTGCAGAGCATCTTCAGAGCGGGGTTAGGTTTGTCCAGTCCGTGGCAGAGGTGAAGTCTCTCGTCAGGGAGTGGGGCAAGGCTGTCATCAAGGCTCCCTGGAGCAGCAGTGGCAGGGGAGTGCGCTTCGTTTCTGCTGATGAATTCAGGGAAGGCAGCGATTATCCGTCTTTCGAAAGATGGGTGGGTAATATTATTTACCGCCAGGGTGGAGTTACCGTTGAGCCTTATTATAATAAGGTGATGGATTTCGGCATGGAGTTTGAAATGGTGGATGGCAAGGTGCTCTATCGTGGCTTGTCGCTTTTCGACACCATCAAGAATGCTTATTCGGGAAATGTTCTCTGCCCGGAAGACAAGAAGGTGGAGATGATGGCTCGTTACGTCAGCCCGGAGCGATTGCTGCAGATTCGCCAGCATGTCATTGACGTGATGGAGCCAGCCCTGAAGGGAATCTATAGTGGTCCGTTTGGGGTGGATATGATGATTTATGCCAAGGAACAGAATCTTCCGGCTTCTGATGGTGCTTCTTCTGATGTGCAGGATGATTTCGGAGTGAACGAATGCATAGAGGTCAATCTGCGCAGAACGATGGGGCATGTAGCCATCGATTTGGCAGATTATCTTCAGAAGAGTTTTTCCGAGCTCAATCAACTGATGCGTGTAGAATTTGACGGTAACCGCTATCATCTGCGCGTCCTGCCCGGTCAGCCATCAGCAGAAGCCCCGCTTCATTAAGCGGGAACTTCTGCTTGATGAATATTTGCACAAATGCAGATCATTTAGTCATCTAATAGATTTCAACAATATCTGCTGCATGAAGCACCTTCAGACCACCGATTTTTATAAAATGAAAATCCCCACCAACCATCCGCATCCTTACCGGAATGGGAAAGTTGGTGGGGTTCATCAGATGAAGGTCACCACATTTTTTCGGGTGAACCTTTTGAAAACAATCCGTCAATATCGGGTTGTCTCATCAGTCTATGTCGATTACCTGGAAATGCTTGTTGAAGGTTAAATCCAACCCATTTGCCAATTCCACTTCGTATTCATTCTTGTTCATTTCAATCTTCTTTACCGCTTGCGCTGGATAATTCTCCTTCAGGTAGTTCCTGATGGCCTGCGGAATCAGCTTGGCTGGCACTTTTCCCTGCTTGCAGTCAATCTCTGTGAGATTGCCTTTCTTATCAAATTCCAGCTTGGTTCCGTTCTGCAGAACCACATCATAGCTCTTGTTGATAACCCCCGTCTCAATGGTAGCAAGCATCACCTTCTGATTGTTGAAATGGTTGCTGAGTAAGGTTTGAGCCTTTACCGGGAGTGCATTAACGGCGATTGGCTTGTCATTGCCTGCATTTGCTGACATATTGCATGATAGTATGCAGCAAATGGCTATCATCAAAATTCTTATCATTCTTTTCATAAACCACAAAATTTAAAAGTTTATAATTTCTATTTGCGATGAATGTCTGAACATCATTATCTGAACATCATACAGAAATTAGACGCAGATCATCCGCAAATGTTTAAAATAGATATTCTTTTTTCGCTTTTTCCTTTCTATTTCTCTTCTCCTGCTACATCTTTAATCAAATATCAAACGGTTAAATCTCGTTAATGCAATAAACCTTTTCAAGTTTTATAAATCAAAAGAAATGGTTTTGGTAGAAACCATGATGCTTTCGTGTGGCGTTAGGGTCCGCTAGGCGTTCCTGCGGATTTGCGTATCTCCCTAACGCCTAGCGAACTTGCAAACCAGTATTACGGACTTATACCACAGCACCTGCTGCCCTGTTAGGGTGTGTGGAGCTTACTTGCGAAAGTTCTGTCTTGTTATATTCCTCATCGCTCACAGCTTCCTGCCACTCGTTGGATGTGTTCTCGCCAGGTATTTCAAAGGCGAGGTGGGCAAACCAGCTGTCTTTTGCAGCACCATGCCAATGCTTCACGTTGGCAGGAATATGGATGACTGTGCCGGGGAGGATTTCCTGCGCAGGCTTTCCTTCCTCCTGATACCAGCCACGTCCGGCTACGCCTACCAGCATTTGTCCGCCGCCCTTTGTTGCGTGGTGCGTGTGCCAGTTGTTACGGCAACCAGGCTCAAAGGTAACATTGAAGAAAGGTATCTGACTGTCAGATATTTGTGCCAGATAACTGTTGCCTTTGAAGTATTTGGCGTAAGCGGTGTTGGGTTCGCCAATAGGGAATATCATCTCGCGCAGGAAAGCAGCCTTGGCGTCTTCTCCTTTCACATCTTCGTTCCATACCTCTTTTGCCAGATTGAAGGCAGCCCAGGCCTTTGGCCAGCCTGCGTAGAAGGCGATGTGAGTAATAATCTCTGCCGCTTCCGTGCGGGTAATTCCGTTATTCTTTGCCGACTGCAAGTGATATTTCAGCGAGTTGTCGGTGATTCCTTGGCTGATGAGCGAAGTGATTGTTACCAAACTGCGGTCGCGCAATGAAAGCAGGTCATTGCGGCTCCATACTTCTCCGAAGAGAATGTCGTCGTTGAGGTGGGCGAACTCCGGCGCAAACTCACCCAGCTGGGCGCGCCCTGCTGTCTGTACTATTTTCTTCATTGTATTATATTTTTAAATTCTTCTCCATATTTTCAAATTCTTCTCCAGAAAACATCTTCGATGTAAAAAATAACAGTTATTCTATATATGCTTCCTTGTATTTATGCAGTCTTGCGGTACTCGCTTGGAGTCTTTCCCGTCTGTGCCTTGAAAAAGCGGACGAAGTGCTGAGAATATTCAAAGCCGAGGCGCTGGCTGACTTGCATAATGGTTAAGGTTTCATCTACAAGTAGTTGACGGGCTGCAGAAAGCAGTCGGTCGTTGATCAGACTCTTTGCGGTTCTGCCAGTCTCTGTCTTGACTAATTCACCGAAATATTTGGTAGAATAGCAGCATTTGTCGGCAAAGTAGGCTACGGTAGGCAGCCCTTCACGCATTGCTTCATGGGCAATGTATTCATCGAGCAGAGAGATGAACTTCTTTACCACCGAATGATTTATCTCCTCGCGTGTGATAAACTGTCGGTCGTAGAAGCGCAGGCAGTAGTTCAGCAGCAACTCGATGTTTGAAACGATGAGTTCACGCGAATGCTTATCTATAGGATGCTCGAGTTCCAGCTTGATCATTGAGAGCACGTCACGGAAGATGTTTACCTCGGCTGCGGATAGATGTAGAGCTTCGTTGCTTGTATAGTCGAAGAACTCATAGCGGGAGATGTTCTTGCCAAGCTGGGTGCGGTTGAGCAACTCGGGATGGAAAGCCAATACCGTGTATTTTGCAAGCGGTACTCCAGGAATGGGTTCAACCTTAATCGACTGTCCTGGAGCAAACGAGGTTACGGTCATCTCGTCAAAATCATATTCTGTTCTGCCGTATGACAATTTGCAGCCCTTGTTTTCCTTCAGAAAGAGGGCGTAAAGTCCGTAGTGATGCACAGCCGCCTCTATAGGAGAGGCGTTTTCTACACGTGCAATGCTTACCAGAGGATGAAGCGTTTTTACCCCAATGTAGTCGTTGAACTCCTGTATTGTATTAAAGAATAATTCCTTCATAATTCTATCCATTTTAAACTTGTGCAAAGATACGCATATTCTACCAAAGAGCTTATACCTATTTTTCGGAAGTTATTACCTTTATAGGAGTTTTTTATCCTTTGTACTTAAATACTTTAACCATATCCTTGTCGCCACCCACAAGTTGGCTGCATCGGTTCAGCATTCCGGTGTCTGAGAAACCGCATTTCTCCATAACTCTTCCAGAAGCTGGATTCCCAGTGAAATGGTCTGCCCAGATGTTTTCGAAATGCTTCTCGTTGATGCAGAAGTCGAGCATCAGCTTCAAGGCTTCGGTGCAGATTCCCTTGTTCCAATAAGGCTTTCCTACCCAATAGCCCACCTCGCAGTCGTTTTCTCCGATAGGGATGTTGCTGGTTTCATGGGTGTAGTAGCCGATGCAGCCGATAGCCTCGCCAGTCTCTTTCCATATGATTGCCCATGTCGTATCGTTATGGAAGAAAGTCCGGATAATCTCACGACTTTCCTCTACAGACTTATGTGCTGGCCATCCTGCTCGTGGTCCAACATTAGGGTCTGAGGCGTACTTGAAGAGCGCCTCTGCATCCGATTCTTGCCAATGGCGAAGTAAAATTCTTTCTGTTTCCATCAGATTATATCAATGTTTTGCATTTTATTTACTATGTGCACTTACCCCAGCCAGTCGGTAAAGATAAGTATACATTCGTGTACCTTCTCAAAGAATTTCCCTATCCGGCGCTTGATGCCCTTCCAAAATATCCCATTCTTTGTAATGCTCATATACTTCGTTCTTTAATTTGAATTTCTTGTGCATTGTCTTATGGTGCCAGACTTTCATTCCCATCCATGCCCCGATGCTGCAAAAATACAAAAAATATTCAGAAAAGTGATTATATGGATGGATTTTGTTTGCAGGGCGAACTTGATTTAACCTTATTTATAAGCTAGAGAGGCATTGAGGGACAACTTGGGGACATCTAGAATAACCGGAAATCCTTAATGACCTTAATGACCGTGACCTTAATGACCGGAAAACGGCCCTAACATTTGTCGCTTGTGTCATAATTATTTTATCTTCAATGTCCGCAGATATTCTTTTTGCTCGGGCGTGATTCTGTTGCTCTCAATGGACTTCTGGATGGTCTTGTTGTGCGTCCAGGAAGCAAGGCGGTTTTGCTCGATGTAGGGAATTGCCTGGTCCCATTGCTTGGCAAGGGCGGTGGCGAAGAACCAGGCTACCATCATTTTTACGTAATACTCTTCGCTCCTTACTGATGCTGGAATTTTAAGATATTCTGCATTGAAGTCTTTATCAAGGTAATGAGACATAAGTGTCTCTATTCCAAAACGACAAGTATAAACGTGTGATGATTTACTCCAAGTCTTGATCTTCGCCAACAGCTCCTCCTTGTGTTTGGCAAACACCTTCGGAGACATGATGTCGCAAACCGCCCAGTTATCCACGAATGGCAGGAATCTGTCTGTAAGACGGATGCATTCCTCGTAGTCCTTTACTTCGGAAACGAGGAGTCCGTGAAGCATATTCTCATCGTAGTATTCGTGAGGAAGCTGCTGAAGGAATTTCTCGCATTCAGCCTCCTTTGTAAATTCTTTTGCGAACTTGCGAAGCACAGGCACACGAATGCCTATGAAACTCTCCACAGGCACTCCCGGTGTCAGTTTGGCCTGGAAAGCAGCATACTGCTTATCCTGCATGGCGAACAGTCTTTCTTGAAGTGAAGTCATTTTTATCCAATTAATTTAATAATCTGTTTATCCGAAGCATCAGGCAGGATTTCTTTCAGATGATTGAAAATCCTCTGATAAGATTCCTGGGGAGTGCGATAGCATTGGCAAGCCTCCCAGCCATAGAGATCTTCGGGAGTGTTGAGCAGCGACCATCCCCAGCCATATTCATGATTGTGCTTGTCACGAGGATAGATGAAATCCTCGGTCACGATGTAAGTCGCCATTTCCAGTCGGGTGAGATAACCGTCAAACTTGCTTCTCATTCCTTTTCCTGTAAAACCGCAGGCTGCCCGAAGTTCTCTTGTGATGAGACTACCGGTAGATTGAAGCGTGCAGAGAATGGCTCCTTCTATTGATTCATCATCTGGGCGAGGGTATTTGCTTCTTCTGTAGTTACAGAAGTCCGGCCACCATTTCTGGCTGATGAATCCTGCTTTCTTGTTGAAGAACTTTCCGTACATACATGGCATTTCCTGCACAATCTCACCCTTCCATTTCCAAAGCGGCCAGTCCCAGCCGCCTTCAGGAAGTCTTACGTAACCGCAATCCTCCGCCACGATGTCTTCGGCAGAGAATCCTTCAATGCCACTATCAAGGAGAGGGAGGAAGCCGATCTGCTGAATCAGCTCCATCATGCCTGTTGCTGAATAAACATCTGGGAAATTCATGTTCATCTATTTTTATCCGTTGAACTTAAATAATCTTGACGTTACATCTGTCTTCTTATGTATCGTGCCAGTCCGTAAACATATCTTCGGCAACCTGGACGATAGTGGAGCAGGCGGTCGAACCATGCAAGATGTTTGTTGAATAGGCGAACTGTAACACCTACATAGACCATGGCGAAGAGCGTTCCGATGCCCACGATCTCCCATTTCCATGAACCGAGAAGCAGGAAACAGAACAAGACGGCCAAGACCACGAGCGTGATGTCCACCCGAATCTTGGCTTTAGGGAAAGGCCAGCCGGTAACCTTGTGAATGGCGATGGAAATGCCCTCGCCAGGCATGGTTACTGAGCCGCACTTCACCTCCATGGCAATTCCGAAACCGAGGATGGTGCAACCGGCAATCTGCACAAGGGCATTGACCAGGATATTTTCTGAAACCATCCACTGTGTAAGCACCATATTGAGGTCTATGAACATTCCGAAGATAAAGCCGATAGCGAGCTGGAAGAGTTGCACCCACTCGAAGTTTCTTCTCAGAATCAGAATCTGCAGCACCACGAAGATCGCATTCATCATGATGGTGTAGCCGCCGATAGTCCATCCTGGGATGTAATCAAGCATCTTTCCTGCCGAAGCCATCACGTAAGGGATGGTGGAAATAACGCTTGAACCTAACTGACTTCGCACACATGCTGCGACTCCGAAAGTCATTACATAGAGCGAAACGAGCAGCAGAACATGCTGCCATACAAAAGATATAACTTCTTCTTTTTTAATCATTTATATTATTTTCTTAATCAATTCGTTCAGTTTGTCTTCTCTGATAATCTTCGGCTGAGCCTTGCCAGCAAGAATGAGAATCTTCTTGCCGTTACGATAGATATGAAGCTGTCGTGAACGAACCGCGGCAGTCAACTCCTCATCGTTCTGCATGGCTTGCCAGATAGGATAATATACTCCCTCAGGTTCAAACAACTTCTTTTGAAGATGCGAGCAGAGGTTTGTTGTATCAATAGTCATTTATTTCTTCTTTATCGTTCCATTAAATATTTTCCATTGCTTCTCAAATGACAAATCTTTTTCTGTCGAATCAAAGTAACTGATGTTGAGATTTTTCTCCCATGGATTCCAGTTGCCGCAAATTCTGCCATCATGGGCGATAACAGGAAAGAAAATGCCATTATTAGTGTATGCAGACCGGACTATCTCACCCTCATCGTATGCATTCTTGAATGCGAAGGAAGAAGGTTTGCGAGTACGCATCATCACAGCCCATCTTACCATCCGGTAATCCTGGGCTTGCATGGCTCCAAAATGAGACACCACCTTTTGGGGAGTATCAAATTGAGGGCAGATGAGCTGCTGCGAAAGCAGGCGTATTGCTATTGGATTCATTGTTTCTGAGTCGTTAAAATTACGTTGATTATTTCAAAGCCTTGCCGTCGGAGAAAGCGTTTCCGACTTTCTCGCCCAGCTGGATATAGCCGTGATGAATAGGGTCGAAGACAATCAGTTCCATCTTCTCCATGTCTGGATTTCCGTCTTCTGCCAGATACTTTTCATCCACAAGAATATTGACGATTTCGGCAACGAGATAATAGCCGGTTTCGCTTTCGTCATACTTCTCCTTGATGCGGCACTCCAGGGTCATCGGGAAATCGGTGAACACAGGAGCGTTGACCATAGTTGCCTTCTCGATGCTCCATCCAGTCTTCTCCATCTTCTTCGGGTCGTTCTTGGCAGAAACAATGCCCACGAAATCAGAAGCCACCATGGTTTTCTTGGTCGCGAAGGCAACGGTAAACTCGCCACCAAGCTTCAGGTTGTCTGTGGTGACGTGATTTCCCATCGAGATCATAATCTCCTTCATGTCCCACTGTCCTGCCCAGGCAGCGTTCATTGCGTTGGCAACTCCATCCTTATTATATGTGCCGATAATCAGCACTGGCTGTGGTGCAAACCACGGCTTTGGTGCAAAACTTTTCATATGCTTCGTACTTTATATTGTTATTATTTTAAATGTGCTTGTTGAATCATTTGCAGGTTCTCTGCAGTTTGTCAGAGTCTTGCTATATATATATGATCATTTGATATTACTTCTAATGTCTGGATTTGGGTCTGGTTCCGCAGCCATCATTGGCTGTTCCTCAGGAAGTATGTATCTACTGCTGATGTGGAGACCAGAATCATTGTTCGCTTCTATCTCTCCACGCAGTCGTTCTTTCAATTTGGTGTTTCTGTTGATTACCGTTAGATTACGTATTGCATAAGCGAGAGCTTTGGGCTGGCCGATAAGCACACAGATTTTTTTAGCTCTCGTAATGCCTGTATAGATGAGGTTGCGCTGAAGCATCACAAAATGAGTCATCAAAACTGGGATTACCACGATCGGATATTCTGAACCTTGCGATTTATGAATGGTAGAAGCATAGGCCAATGTTAGCTCATCAAGCTCCGTTGCTTCATATTCCACCAGATTGTTGTCAAAGTTGACACAGAGTGTGCGGTCTTCTATGTTGACTTTTTCTACAGTTCCGATGTCACCATTGTACACATTCTTATCGTAATTGTTACGTATTTGCATCACACGGTCGCCCAACTTATAAGTTGTACCACCACGGCTTATGCCCAATGTAGTTGTATTGAGTGCTTGCTGTAGCATCATGTTCAGGTTGGCTGCACCTACCACACTTCTTTGCATCGGCGTAAGTACCTGGATGTTGCTTAAAGGCTGATTGTAAGCCTTTGGCAAGCGATACTTCACAAGTTTTACTATTTCTTCAGCCACTTGTTCCGGGTCTTCATTTTTGATGAAGAAGAAGTCGGTGTGCTTGCCGTTGCTCGTATCTGGATAATGCCCTTGGTTGATGGCATGGGCACTCATGACGATTCTGCTGGATTGAGCTTGCCGGAAGATGCGGGTTAGTCGAACTACGGGAATCTTCTCGGAGTCAATAATGTCACGCAAAACATTGCCAGCTCCAACACTTGGCAACTGGTCAATATCACCCACAAGCAGTAAGCGCATGTGTTCGGGAATAGCCTTCATTAGATTATACATCAATATGATGTCAATCATAGAACACTCATCCACAATCAGCGCATCACCTTCCAGTGGGTTCTCCTCATTTCGTTTGTAACCATCTTGTGGATTAAACTCCAATAGTCTATGAATGGTCTTGGCTTCCATATTGGTAGCTTCGCTCATTCGCTTGGACGCACGGCCAGTAGGTGCTGCAAGCAAAATCCTCATTCCTGCCGTTTTATACGCAGCAATGATACCTTGCGTAGTTGTGGTCTTACCTGTACCAGGACCGCCAGTCAGTACCATCACTTTCGAGCGGATCGCTTGTTGGATGGCAGCAATCTGAACCTCGTCATATTCTATACCAGAGGCCTTTTCAATCGCTTTAATATCAGCCTTCAATCCGAGGTTATTTGCTCCTTGACTATTTATTAAGGTCAAGAGTTTCTTTGCCGTTCCACGTTCAGAATGATAGAATGGAGGCAGATATATGGCTTCATTCTCACGGATGAGATCTTCCGAAGCAATCATCTCTGAAATGGCTTGTCTGATGGGTTCTTCGTCTGCTTCAAGCAGTTTCTTGGCTGCTTCTATAAGCTGCTCTTCTATAGCATATACATGTCCTTCGTTGGAAAGTTCATTCAATGTATAACCTATACCACTTTTGCAACGTCTCAAATCGTTTTTCTCGTAGCCCATCTTAGAGGCAATACCATCAGCGGTTTTAAATCCGATGCCCCAAATATCATCTGCAAGGCGATAAGGATTCTCTTTCACGTTGTCGATGCTTTCCTTGCCGTACTGGCGATATATTTTGGCGGCATACGCAGTACTTACTCCGTATTGTTGCAGGAAGATCATTACATTCTTGATGTCCTTCTGTTTCTCCCAACTGTCTCGTATTTTCTCTACACGTTTCTTACCGATGCCGGCCACTTCATATAGTCGTTCGATGTCATCTTCAATTACCTCGATGGTATCAGTACCGAACCTCTCAACTATCAGATGAGCATACTTCGGACCAATGCCTTTCACCAGTCCGCTTCCCAAATATTTCTCTATGCCATATACAGTTGCAGGCATCACTTCTTCCCACGTCTCACATACGAATTGACGTCCGTATCGCTTATCGACTTTCCAGTCACCATTACACAATAGTACAGCACCCACTGGTATATCCAGCAGGTTGCCCACCAAGGTAACAAGTTCTGAATAATCCTTGACCTTAACCCTCATCACGGAATATCCATTCTCCTGATTTTGGTAGGTAATGTGCTCTACTACGCAACGTATCTTTATCATTTATTTTATGTCTATCTCCGTGAAACGATTGAAAGTTCTGCCGTCCCTCGTAACTTTCCCGAAGAACATCTTTTCGGGGCGAACCCAATAGGCCTGGTCTCCATAGAGAGCCTGATAAACCACCATGCGCTCCTGGGTCTCGGAGTCGAAGGCAGAATGGATGAACCTGTATTTGCCGCCCTTGAAGTGCTGGAAATATCTTTCTTCCTTTGCCGAAAACTCCATCATCATTTTCTGGGCAAGGGGAGCGTACCAGGTCTTCACCTCCTGCTCAGTAGGCGTATGACCGCCAGGGAAATGGAAAGCTTGGTTGTAATGCTCCAGGAAGAGAGGGGAGAAGTGAGCCAGGGTGTCCTGCTCACCAAAAAGACCCCACACACGATTCTTATAATAGGGGTTGCAATGGTCAAACTGCACGGCTTCCAGTTCCGCAAACTCCTCAATCAGTGCCTCGTCAATCACCAGCCGTTGATTTCCGTCCCTTCTCGGCGCCTTGTATTCATGCTCGCCGATTCGCTCCTTCAGAAACTCAGTCATCATGAAATACGGATTGCCGAGCAGGGCAGGAATGCCCACCACCGGAGCCAGCATCTGAGCGAGGAAAGAGCCGCAGCTGTTGCCCAGAAGCAAGTCGGGCTGTTCCCGGTCGATGATGGAGCGAATCTCCTTCAGTGCCTCCTTGGGGTGCAAAGGGAGGTCGGGAGCCAGCACCACCGCCGTCCCCTCAAACGCCTCTTTCAAGGCTCTCGCCATCGGACAACTGCCCGTGGCGAAGAATCCGTGTAGGAATAATATCTTCTTCATGCTCTAATCTTCAATGTCTTGTTTACTTTGTGTCTATTATCTTGTTGCAGAGATATTTGGGGGTACTAGCTTATCTTATATGTTGTAATCTAAATATTTCTTTCTGCTTTTCTATTTCTTCCTTAAGTTGCTGTTCTGTAGGAAGATAGGTGAGATATTTTGAAGCAAATAATTGCTTGCTGTCGTGCAGGATGGAAAATCTTGCAATGTCCTGGCTGGTTTCCGAACAAAGAAGTATGCCGATGGTCGGATTGTCGCCTTCCGTGCGCTTCAGTTCATCATACATTCTTACATACATATCCATTTGGCCTACTTCCTGATGGGTGATCTTGGTTGTCTTCAGGTCGATCAGTACAAAACATTTCATCAGGTAATTGTAGAATACCAGGTCTATGTAGTAGTCCTGGGTATCGGTGATGATGTGCTGCTGTCGCTCTACGAATGCATAGCCTTTGCCCATCTCCATCAGAAACTTCTGAAGATGGGTGATGATGGCACTCTCCAGTTCGCTTTCCGAGAAGCTCATATCTCGTTCTCTACCTCATCTTTGTGCTCATTGCTGGTTTGCAGGAGTCGATAATAGTATTGTGAGGCAACATTGCGGTCGAGGGTTCTTGTGCTCCACATTTGCTCTGACGATTCCTTTAAATACCATAGACGAGCTTCTGCATCTGTAACTCTTAGAATACTCTTTAGATGAGTCCAAGTAAGATTTTGCACGCGCGCGTGCAAAATCTCCCAATCAGGGAAATATTGGTATAATTGCTTGAAATAGGCAAGGTTACGAACACCATAGCCGGAGCCGAACTCAGTCGTCAACTGCTGAGATATGGACTTGATGAGCTGTATTCCATAATCTGCACGCTGCTTGCCAAGCTGCTCTTCTTCAACAATACGTTTGCCAATTTCCCAGTTTGAGCGTATCAGGGTTTCGTTGATAGATTGATACGCCCTGTTTCTTGCCCTTGTGATGATGGTTCTGATATCATCTATGACATGTGCATCTATATTTATAATATTCTTTTCCATCTATATATTTTTTCATTTTTTTGATTTCTCCTGTAATCATATTATTATATATTTATATGTAAAGGCAAAGGTAATAAAAAAAAAGGAAAACGAGCAAAAAAAAGATGATTTTTTTGCAGTCTTCCCTCTACTTTCCTTTTATAATTTCTTAATGACCTTAATGACCGTGACCG
>NZ_JBNPLT010000019.1:0-70917 GCF_050313615.1 Prevotella sp. SGI.167
ACCAAATTCTTCGGCAAAAAAGTTCGATAAACAGATATATTTTAACACTCATAAATACTTAAAACATGCCTTATCCGTATTACACCTCTTTTTATATTACGCAAAACATGTGCTTGTACACACCGTATTTGAAAAGGGGAATGAAGCCACCAAGAATAACTTCATTATACACCTATACTTTAACACGTATATTTTTATAATAGGTATATAGACAAATTGATTTAAATGATGCCAGGATACGAATTGAACTAAATCAACTATTCTAAAACATAATTTTACCTATTAACAGGCAACTCGCCATAAAATAGCAGACATGGGCGGCTTGAATGCTTAAAAAATATAAAAAATAGCACATTTTCCGCAATTAAGTGCTTGAAAATCTTTCCAATTGAAAAAAAAACTATAACTTTGCAGCGGTATATATACAATTTAATAAGAAAAAAATAACGAGCTAAGAATGTAATGTCAAAGCGTGACCTAAAACAACAAAGCAACTAAATGCTATTGTATAAGAGGGTCATGAACGACATATTTAGAGTTAGACAACATAAGTTTAATTAAATTTTTAATAAAAAATGAAAAGACAATTAACTAGTATTTTGCTCTTCTCTGCCCTCTTGATGGGTGGAGCTAGCACTTTTGTGTCTTGTACAGACCACGAAAGCGACAATGCTTATAACGCTAGCATTTCTATTGCAGATGCAGTTGCAAAGCAGCTTGACGCTTTGAAGTTGGCAAACCAGCAGTTGCAGGCAAACATCGACGACCTGAAGAGCGATGTTGCAACCAACAAGGACAAGATTGATGCACTTGAAGCACAGGTTGCTGCAAATAAGGCTGCTATCGAGAACTTGAACGGAACTTGGACTGAGAAGTTCCAAAAACTCAACACACAACTTAATGAATCAATTGGTGCGCTTGGAGATAGAGCTACAGCATTGGAGGAAGCAGTTAACAAAATTAACGGTCAGCTTCCTACTGAACTTGCAAAGTTGAACCAGGCTATTCAGGATATCGCTGAGCTCAAGACTAAATCTAAAGAGGTTGATGAGTTGCAGAAAAAGCTTGATGAACTCAACGAAAAGCTCTATGGCAAATTGGCTGGTGAGGGCGACATCAGCACTTTGAAGGATGCCATAGATATTATCAATGATCAGTTGACGACCATGAGTGAACAGCTTGATGCTATCTATGCTATCTTGAATAACAACGTTTCAGGCATCGTAATCCAGGCAACAGATTGCCCTGTTACAGGTTACGAGAATGCCGCATTCCTGGGTTCACAGGCTAATATCCTTTCTGCATACTGGGGCGTTCCAGCTTCAGGTGATGAGGATTTTGAGGTAAAAGGCGGCAAGCTTATCAAGTCTGACGCAGGTAACATCTACATCAATATCAACCCAGCAAACGTAGACCCATCTAATATCACATTCAGATTGGTTGACAGTCAGGGCAACGACGCTCCAGGCTTCAAGTTGGGCGCACCAGTTGTTACAGACAAGGTGCTGAAGTATGGTATCACCCGTGCTACATCAGCTAATGGCTTCTATGCAATCCCTGTTGAGTGCACAGATCCTCAGAACGACGGTTTGGATATGAACAAGGGGCAGTTGAAGGAAGCTGCAAAGAATGTACTTGCTAAGTTGCAGGATCCTAAGTCAACAAGCTTGAACCTCTCTGGTCTTGCTTCTGCTTTGTATAGCAACCTCAACAACCAGTTGACAGCATACGGTGTCCAGGCTTCTTGGAAGCAGAAGGATCAGAATGGCAATGAAGTAGAGAAGGTTGTTACATCTGAGATCAAACTGGCTGCATTTGCTGTTAAGCCATTGAGTTTCGATTTCTTGGCAAACAACAGCAAGCTCGACAACCTCAGCCTCGACCGTTTCATGTTGCCAACTAATTTGTCAGAGAAGCTGAAAGGTATCAGTGGTCTTGACTTCAATAACATTATCGACCCATCAACAGGTAAGACAATCGAGGTTGCTACAGTAGTAGCTGTACCTGGTGTAAAGATTGTTGCTAATGGCACAGATCTCGACATCATCCAGATTTCTGACGGCAAGAAGCTTAACACCATCAAGAACGCTTATATCGTAAGCTGGGAAAAAGCTAGCCAGGACATCTCAATTGAAGTTAACGGTGAGGCTGGTAGCGCATCTGGCAGCACAACTTTGGAAACATACATCTATCAGATCAAGGTGAAGGATGATACCATGAAGGATCTTATCGCAGACCTCAACAAAAACTTGTCAACAACATTGGGTCCTGTGAAGACAGCTCTCGATTGGGCTAACACATTAGCAGGTAAGTATGACCAGAATGTTGCTACGGTAAACAACTTGATCAAGAAGGTAGAGGGTGTTATCAAGAACGTCAACAAGTACTTGCAGCCAGCCATCATGTTCAAGGCTGATAATGGTTCATGGAACTTCGTCAGCACAGGTAGTCACTTCGCAACAAGTTTCGTAGGTGTTGGTGCAACTCCATTGGTTGCTACTTCTTACACTGCTGAACTTTTGGCTCCTGCTTACAAGAAGCAGTTGTACGTTAAGGAGGCTGGTGCTGAGATTCTGGTAAACGGTAAGGCAACAAAGTCTGCTTTCAACGGTCAGATCCAGAAGGTAGTATTCAATGCTTCTAAGGCAGGTAACTATACCATCGTTTACAAGGCTATCGATTACTCTGGTAAGGTAGTAGAGAAGAACTTCTACGTTACAGTTAAGTAATAAAACATTCGATAATAGGCAATTAAATTAATAAGAAAAGATTATGAAAATCAAGAATATATTACTGTCAGGTGTAGTAGCTATGGGTTGCATCAGTGCATCAGCCCAGGAAGCTGATAAGACTGTAAATGTCTTCAATCCACACTGGTATGTACAGGCACAGGTTGGTGGTCAGTACACTTTGGGTGAGATTTCTTTCGATA
This sequence comes from Prevotella sp. SGI.167, assembly GCF_050313615.1. Classification (NCBI taxonomy): domain Bacteria; kingdom Pseudomonadati; phylum Bacteroidota; class Bacteroidia; order Bacteroidales; family Prevotellaceae; genus Prevotella; species Prevotella sp. SGI.167. The sequence continues at coordinate 2,933 of NZ_JBNPLT010000019.1, forward strand.
AATTGTTGTCACCAAATGCTCAGCTTGGTTTAGGTTACAACTTCAACAAGGTTGTAGGTGCCCGTCTTTCTCTCAACACATGGCAGAGCAAGGCTGGTCAGAAGGTTCAGAACACTACCTACAAGTGGAAGTGGAACTATGTAGCTCCTATGGTTGACGCTACATTCAACCTTTCTAACCTCTTCTGTGGTTTCGACCCTAACCGCGTAGTAGATTTCGGTGTATTCGGAGGTATCGGTGCCAACATCGCTTGGGGTAACGACGAGGCAGCAGACGCTCAGAAGGCTATCCTTGCTAACAAGACTGTCAGCAACGCTACATCAGTTGGCGTACATGCTCCATTGGAGTATCTCTGGGATGGTTCAAAAGCTCATTTCGCTGCACGTTTGGGTGCTAACGTAGATTTCCGCGTAAGCGAAAAAGTAAAGATTGGTGTTGAACTTTCAGCCAACACATTGAGCGACCGTTTCAACTCAAAGAAGGCTGGTAACCCAGACTGGTATTTCAACGCATTGGTAGGTGCTAAGATTGCTCTCGGCAAGACCTATACTACTAAGGTAGTTCCTGCTCCAAAGCCAGTAGAGAAGATTATCGAGCGCATCATCGAGAAGCCAGTTGTTGCTCCTGTTAAGGAAGAGGTTAAGGAGGTTGCAGAAGAGAACTTCCGTCGTGATATTTTCTTCACAATCGGCAACTCTACCATCGCAAAGTCTCAGAGAAACAAGATTTCTGAGATTGTTACTTACATGCAGGAGAACCCAGACGCAAAGATTACTTTGACAGGTTATGCAGACAAGGGAACAGGTAGCGCAGCAATCAACGATAAGATTGCTGCTCGCCGTGCTCAGACTGTTTACAACACACTTGCAGCTAAGGGTGTTGCTAAGAACCGCATGATCAAGAAGTCTATGGGTTCACGCGTTCAGCCATTCGAAAAGAATGCCATGAACCGTGTAACAATCTGTATTGCTAAGTAATTAGCCATCAGATAATCATTAATAAGCAATAATTATAACCGGTCTTCATACTTATCATGTAAGCAATGGAGATCGGTTATTTTCTAATTTCAAGAAAGCTAACAAGAATGAAAAAGAGAATATACATGTTTCTGCTTGCCAGTTCTGTAATGTTCAGCACCCAAGCTCAGATTACAGGTAGCGGTTTCTACAGAATAAAAAATGCAAGTTCAGCCAGATGGATGTCACTGAGTGATAATGATAGTAAAGGTATCGATTACCAAAGTACCAGCGCTGACTGCAGCGCTTTGCTTACCAACGCTCTTTGGGATGAGATTTCCTGCGACCCGGGAAGTATCTTCTATCTGGATCCTAAAGGAGGTGAAAGCTACAACATCGGAGCGCAAGGTACAAGCATCAAAGAATTGATAAACTACTACATCTATATCACCCCAAGAGGTGAATATTACACAGCCTGGCAAGAACTCAAGGGGCAAAAAGCATTGTTGGCTGATAAAGAAAGTTCTAAAGACAAAAGTTGGGTAGTTACCAATGGTAAACAGAGTAACTGGATTGTTACTCCGATCAACAACAGTGACAACTATCTGGGAGTAAAACCAACCGTAACTGTAGGCAACAAGCATTACGCAGCCCTCTTTACCGGTTTCGCCTACACCCTAAGTCAGGGAATGAAGGCTTATTACATCACAAAGTTTGATGAAGGTAAGGGCAATGCAGCCTATCAAGAGTTAACAGGAACTATTCCAGCCGAGACTCCTGTAATCATCGAATGCACCTCTACCGATATCAGCAAGAATCAAATCACTCCTGTTGTCAGCTCGACTGCAACTCCTAAAGACAACAAGCTGAAAGGAGTATACTTCTGCGTAGGCAACCCATGGAGTGGCAAATTTAACTCTGTCAAGTTTGACGCAACAAAAATGCGCACCCTGAATATCAATTCAGAAGGCAAGTTGTCGTTAACAGCAGCTACCAATAAACTCCCTACCGTCATGCGGAAAGAAGAAGATGCCAATGGAGATAATCTCACCACATTGGCAATTCCAGCCAACAGCTGGTATCTTCCTGTATCAAACAGTGCCCCTAAGGAGTTTAACCTGCTGACTGAAGCAGAATATGCTACTGGAATCACTACCATCAGCACCACTCCTGGCAAGACGACATACACCGTTTATTCGTTGACAGGAGTACTGGTAAAGAAGAATGCAGAGTCCATCGATGACCTTCCAAAAGGAATATATATCGTCAATGGCAAGAAAATAGCCCTTTAAGAAACAAAAAAGCCCCAAATACTTGCCACTTTGGGGCTTTTTGCATAACTTTGCACCCTCATTTAATGTAATCAATAATTTATGAAGAAATATTCGATAGCTTTGGCAGTAGGATTGCTGCCATCTCTCACGACAATGGCGCAGAACGCAGAGAACCTTGGCAAGGAGCAAACTGCAGAGAAATGGATCAAGAACATAGACGCCTCCATCACTACAGGTACAACAGGTATAGGTTTCGACGTGGCTGTACCTGTGAATGATATGGTCACCCTGCGTACCGGTTATTCCTGGATGCCCCGCACACATGTCACCATGAACTTTGGCGTACAAGTGGGTGATGAAAAGTTATCTCAGGAAGAAGAAACCGCAAAGTTCAACAACCTGGCGAATATGCTGGAAGAATATACAGGAACCAGAGTTGACAGCGATATCGACATGGCAGGAACACCCACCATGAACAACTTCAAACTGTTGGTGGACGTTCATCCTTTCCAAGACAGGAACTGGCACATTACAGCAGGTTTCTATTGGGGACCATCCAAAATAGCCAAGGCAGAGAATGCCATCTATGATGGTACCTCGCTAGTAGCAGTAAGCATGTATAACAACCTCTATGAGCGCGTGAAGTCATCCTACGAGAATTTCATTCCTTACATGAACATTGGTGACCAGTATCTCTATGCAGGTAAGGAATTGTACGACAAGTTTATGAGCTACGGAAGAATGGGTGTTCGCTTGGGAAATCGTACAGACGGCTCGATCTTCCGCCTGGAGCCAGATGCCAACAACAATGTTTCAGCTACCATCCGTGTAAACAGTTTCAAGCCCTATCTTGGCTTTGGTTACGGTGGACGACTCTTCAGGGACAATGACATCTACCACATCTCTTTTGATGCCGGTATTTTATTCTGGGGAGGCACACCAAGAATCACAACCAATGATATCCACAAGGTCACTTTCTCACCTAATGAGGACTATACGGAAGCTATCAAGAACGAAACGATTGAACCAGGAGTCAACCTTGCAAAGGATGTATACAATATTCCGGGCAAGGTAGGCGACTACGTGAAGTTCTTCAAAGGATTCAAGGTTTATCCTGTATTAGAATTGAGATTAAGCCGCAGAATCAGTTTTTAAAATAAAGAATCATATCAATAAAAGCATAAAAACGCTAGAGTTTCACAATCGTAAACTCTAGCGTTTTTTATTGATGATATGAAAAATATCTTAATATTCTTTTACTTCTGCTCTTTCAATTTCTTATCCCATTTCAGCAGATTCAGATATTCCTTCTTGGTAATTCGCATAAAACTACCATGCTGAGGACCTGTTACGCCCTTGATATCCACAGGGTCAGAGAAATTGCGGAGATACTTATCAGCCTTACAGATGCGATAGTGCTTAGGGTTGTCGCTATACTGGATATAAGCCACTCGCCAGGTATCATCACCCATCAACTGGAAGGCAGAGCTGCCCTCGCAATTCTTGCGGCCCTCGAAGCTGACATAATCATTCTCTACAGGCTCACCCCAACCATGATTCAAATACTCGCTTGTAGCGGTATAAATACCCGGCTTTCCTCCCTCTTTCTTGATAAGCATGTGGAAGAGACCATCGCTCTTGAGATAGTTGATATCAGCATCGATGGTAGCATATCCCCAGTCGAAGAGCAACTTTGGAGTGGTAATCTTGGTGAAAGTCTTATCAGCATAGCTGTAGTACATGCGGTCGTACTTTTCCTCTGCACGGTTGAGCATAGAATAGTAAATCATGTATCCACCCTTCTCACCATTTTCCCAGCGATAATCAGAATCCCAAAAAATCTGAGGTGCCCAGACACGGTTGATAGTACTCCAGTCTTTATAAGGAGACTGAGCAGTGGCAGCATCGCAGAAGTTCTGCATACCCTTACGATAATCGAAGGTAACGCTGGTCCAATGAATCAGGTCCTTACTCTTCAGGAGGTCAATGCCATAATTGTCCCATTTGTGGCTCTTACGAACGCACATATCAGTAGTAACCATAATATAGCCTTTGCCGTCATGGGTACGGGTGATGTAAGCATCGCGGGTACCGCCTTCGATACGGGCATGCTCCTCTGGGTCGAAGATAGGTTTACCCTCGTTGATATCCTGATAGTTGTAGCCATCACGAGAAACAGCATAGGCTGTCCATTCACCCTTATCACTCATGTGACAGTAGAGATAGCCATAATCTCCCTTTACAAGATTCTGTGCGGTCATTGGCATGAAGGCAGCCAACGCCAAGAGAACGTTTGATAATTTCTTCTTCATTTCTTGATCTTCTTAGTTTAATTATTATTAGTCGAATTATTGGGTGCAAAATTACACTTTTTATTTGAGACTACCAAATCAAGAAGGCTACAGAGCTATAGTTTTATCGGAAAATACTCCTTTTTGAACGATTTATGCTCGGGGGAACAGGCGATGGAATCTCCTGGAACGGGGGCGAAAGGGGGGAAAGGAGGACGAGGAAAGGAGGACGAAGAAAGGGAAACGAGGAAAAGGGAGGACGAGAAAAAGGGAGGCAAACCTCATCACAAGGTCCGTCTCCCCTACTTATAGTTATAAATAACCGATTTATTTGATTCATCTCAATGCAAGTACTTACGATGATCATTGCAAATACTTGCGTTTGCCAATGAAGCTTACTTCGTGAATATCCGGAAATTACTTGTTTAAGAACTTGTCAACCTGGGCAGCAATCTTTCTGCCGCTTGCCATGGCACGTACTACCAAAGAGGCACCGCTGGCTGCATCACCTGCCACGAAGACATTCTCAGCAAACTCTGGCTGCTGAGGTTTCAGGAAGCCCATTGCCAGGAATACAGCCTCTGCCTTGATAATCTCCGGCTCACCAGCCTCTACCATCAACGGACGACCACCCTCAGGGTTTGGCTTCCAGTCGATAGGCTGAACCTTCACACCTGTCAGCTTTCCGTTCTTTCCCAGGAACTCCAGAGAGTTGATGTTCCAGCGACGGGTACAACCTTCCTCATGACTGGAGGTGGTCTTCAGGGTGCGAGGCCAGTTTGGCCAAGGATTCTTAGGATCCTCAGGACCCTCTACCGGCTTAGGCATAATCTCGATCTGGGTTACACTCTTGCAACCCTGGCGATGAGCGGTACCGATACAGTCGGAACCCGTATCACCACCACCGATTACCAATACATCCTTGCCCTTGCAGTTAACCAGCTCATCCTTAGAGAACTCCATACCAGCAAGGATACGGTTCTGTTGAGAAAGCAGTTCGAGGGCGAAATAAACACCCTTCAGCTCTCGTCCAGGAATCTTCAGGTCGCGGGCTGTCGGCGTACCGGTAGATACCACATAGGCATCGAAGCCTTCTGGCAACTTGGTAACATCAATCTGCTGGTTATACTTGAATTCAATTCCCTCCTCTTCGAGAAGACGGAGACGGCGGTCGATGATGCTTTTGTTGAGCTTGAAGTTAGGAATACCATAACGCAACAAGCCACCTGCGTTCTCACGTGCCTCAAATACAGTTACCTTATATCCCTTATGGTTCAACTGGTTGGCAGCTACCAGTCCCGCAGGACCGGCACCGATGACAGCCACCGTCTTGCCATTACGCTCAGGAATCTCAACATGCACATAATCCTCAGAGAAGGCGTGCTCCACGATGGCGCACTCATCCTCACGGTTAGTGGTTGGCTCATGATCCATGAGATTCAGGATACAAGCCTTCTCACAGAGTGCAGGACAGATGCGTCCTGTGAACTCTGGGAAGTCGTTGGTGGAATTGAGGAGACGGTAAGCCAACTCCCAGTCGCCCTTGTAGAGGGCATCGTTCCACTCCGGTGCCTTGTTGCCCAGCGGACAAGCCCAGTGGCAGAAAGGCACGCCACAATCCATGCAACGGGAAGCCTGCTGTCGGCGGTCGTTGCTATTCAATGTCTGTTCTACCTCGCTGAAGTCGAGGATTCTATCGTGAATTGGTCTATAACCTGCTTCCTTGCGAGGTATAGTCAAAAATGCTTTTGGATTTCCCATCTTTTTAAAAGTAAAAGGGTAAAAAGGTAAAAAGGTAAAAAGAACATTCTTGCTTGCTGCTTGTTGCTATTTACTTAAACCTTATGTTACCTTTATTATTAATTTATTTGTTACTCGCATTTTACCGGACTTAAGGCAAAGGAAAGGGGATAAGGTTCTTTTTACCCTTTTACCTTTTTACCTTTTATTAATAGTCTCGCTGCATATCCGCAATCTTCTGCTGCAACTTCTTTACCTGTTCCTCCTGGAGAACTCGCTTGTACTCGATTGGCACTACCTGGATGAAATCCTCTACGTAGTGGTTCCAGTCATCGAGCATGGTTCGGGCGAGCTTACTGCCGGTGTAGAGATAATGCTGACGGATCAGCTCGTGCAACTCCTTGCGATAGGTGCTATCCTCCACGAGGTTGATCTCCACCATATCCATGTTACAGAAGTAATCGAAGTTGTGGTTCTTATCCCATACGTAGGCAACACCACCACTCATACCAGCGGCGAAGTTACGGCCGGTTTCACCGAGAACTACTACTCTACCGCCCGTCATATACTCGCAGCAGTGGTCACCAGCACCCTCAATCACGGCGATGGCACCGGAGTTACGAACACCAAAGCGCTCGCCTACCTTACCATTGATATACAACTCACCACTTGTGGCACCATACAGACCGGTGTTACCGGCGATGATATTATCCTCGGCAGAGAAGTTGCTGCGGATAGGAGGAAGGATGGAAATACGACCTCCTGAAAGTCCCTTGGCAAAATAGTCATTGGTCTCACCCTCGAGTTTGAAATCCACTCCCTTGACCAGGAAGGCACCGAAGCTCTGACCTGCAGAACCCTTGAACTTCACGTTTACGGTCTTGTCAGGAAGACCAGCCTCACCATATTTCTCGGCAATCATACCGCTCAGCATCGCACCGGCAGCACGGTCAGTATTCTTGATGGCGAAGTCGAGGTTCACTTCTTCCTGGTTCTCGATGGCACGCTGTGCACCACGGATAATCTGCTGGTCGAGTACATTGTCGAGGTCATGAATCTGCTCAGTAGTATGATAGAGTGAGCAATGACCTGTCTCACGATGCAGCAAGCGAGAGAAATCGAGCAAGTCTGCCTTCTCCTCGATGCTCTTGGCCACCTCTGGCTCTACGGCATCAGCACCCTCGGTAGGAACAATCTCCTCATCCTTCTTGCGGACGATGAGCTCGGTATGACCGATGATATCGTTCAATGAGGTATAACCCATCTCAGCTAGATACTCACGAACCTCCTCGGCGAGGAAGCGGAAGTAGTTGATGAGGTACTTGTAGCTGCCACGGAAGTGCGCACGGAGCTTAGGATCCTGTGTAGCAACACCCATAGGACAGGTATTCAGATTACACTTACGCATCATGACACAACCCAAAACGATGAGGGCTGCCGTACCGAAACTGAATTCCTCAGCACCGAGCAAAGCCATCAGGATGATGTCACGACCGCTCTTCAACTGACCATCTACCTGCAGACGAACCTGACCACGAAGACCATTCTTCACAAGAGTCTGCTGGGTTTCAGAAAGTCCAATTTCAGGAGAGATACCTGCGAAACGCATACTAGATGCAGGGCTGGCACCTGTACCACCCTCAGCACCAGAGATAACGATGAGGTCAGCCTTCGCCTTAGCCACACCGGCAGCGATGGTACCCACACCACTCTCAGCTACCAACTTCACGGAGATAGCCGCCTTAGGGTTCACATTCTTGAGGTCGAAGATGAGCTGAGCCAAATCCTCGATACTGTAGATATCGTGATGAGGTGGAGGAGAAATCAGGCTGATGCCAGGGATAGAGTGACGGGTCTTGGCGATGACCTCGTTGACCTTGAAGCCAGGCAACTGACCACCCTCACCCGGTTTAGCACCCTGTGCCACCTTGATCTGGATTTCCTCTGCATTTACCAAATATTCTGTTGTCACACCAAATCGACCGGAAGCCACCTGCTTGGTCTTGCTGGAGAGGCTGATGCCATCCTGTGTAGAATGGAATCGCTCGTTATCCTCACCACCTTCACCGGTATTGCTTCGAGCGCCCAGGGCGTTCATGGCGAGTGCCATTGCCTCGTGAGCCTCCTTAGAGAGGGCACCGAAACTCATCGCACCGGTAACGAAGTGCTTCACGATTTCCTCTACTGGCTCCACCTTATCTATAGAGATAGGATTCTTGCGGAAGCTGAAGAAGTCGCGGATGAAGATAGGCTCCTGCTTATCGTCAACGAGATGTGTATATTTCTTGAAGAGATCGTAATCGCCCTTGCGGGTTGCGAGCTGCAGGGTGGCGATGGTCTCTGGGTTCCAAGCGTGCTTGATACCATCCTTGCGATAGTGGAACTGTCCCATACTTGGCAGGAAGTCGAGTTTCTTGGTCTCGAATGCCTTGTCGTGCAGGCGGATGGCATCACGGGCGATGGTTTCGAGTCCGATACCGCCGATGGTGCTCACCTCTGTTCCGAAGTAGCTCTTCAGCAGACTCTCGCTCAAGCCGATGCTCTCGAAGATTTTGGCACCACGATAGCTTCGGATGGTAGAGATACCCATCTTAGCCATAATCTTGAACAAGCCCTTCTTCACAGCCTTGATGTAGTTCTGCTCGGCTGTATGGTAATCCTCCTGAATCTTTCCCTTCTTTACCAGGTCGTCGAGGATGGCGTATGTCAGGTATGGACAGAGGGCTGATGCACCGTAACCCAACAACAGGGCTGCATGCATTACCTCACGAATCTCACCGCTCTCAACGATGAGGGCAGTCTGCACACGCTTGCCGGCATCAATCAGATAATGATGTACGGCACTCACGGCGAGCAGAGATGGAATGGCGGCATGGGTCTCATCCACGCCACGGTCGCTCAAGATGATGTAGTTGTAACCATCATCCACGCTCTGGGCAGCCTGCTTGCAGAGCTCATCCAGAGCTTCATGCAGTCCTTCTTCGCCCTTGGCGGTTTCGAAGAGCATGTGGAGTTTCACCGTATTGAATCCCTTGTAGCGGATATTCTGAAGGATATCCAGCTGGGTATTGGTCAAGATAGGATGTGGCAGACGAACCATCTTGCAGTTGCTCTCGTCTGGGTTCAGAATGCCGGAACCTACTCTACCGATATACTCGGTAAGACTCATCACGAGGTTCTCACGGATAGAGTCGATAGCAGGGTTGGTAACCTGAGCAAACTGCTGACGGAAGTAGTTGAAGAAAATCTGTGGCTGGTCTGAAAGCACGGCAAGCGGAGTATCATTACCCATGGATGCAGTAGGCTCCTGACCCTTAGTAGCCATCGGGATGATGGTACCATCGATGTCTTCCTCGCCAAAACCGAACTCCAATTCCTTGCGAGTGAGGTTTTCTACAGCGTTTTCCACTTTTCGTCCGCTACGCAGCTTTTCCAGTTCAATACGGTTGGTGTTCAGCCACTGGCGGTAAGGATGCTGCTCAGCCAGGCGCTCCTTGATTTCGCCATCATAGTAAATCTTGCCTTCCTGGGTATCAATCAGGAGAATCTTACCAGGCTGCAGACGGCCCTTCTCGGCAATCTCGGTTGGGTCGAAATCCATCACGCCCACCTCAGAAGCCACAACCATCATATCGTTCTTGGTGATGGTGTAGCGTGCAGGGCGCAGACCGTTTCTATCGAGCATACCACCGGCATAACGGCCATCGCTGAAGAGCAGGGCGGCAGGACCATCCCATGGCTCCATCAGGATAGAGTGGTACTCATAGAAAGCCTTCAGATCCTCAGAGATAGGGTTCTTGTCGTTGAAACTCTCAGGTACCATCACAGCCATGGCATGAGGCAATGACAGACCGCTCATTACGAAGAACTCGAATACATTGTCGAGACTTGCCGAATCACTCATATCAGGCTGAACGATAGGAGAAATCTCACGGATATCGCCCAAAGCCTCACTGCCCAACACACTCTCACGAGCCTTCATCCAGGCACGGTTACCACGGATGGTGTTGATCTCACCATTGTGTGCAAGGAGACGGAATGGCTGAGCCAGACTCCATGTTGGGAAGGTGTTGGTAGAGAAGCGGGAGTGAACCAATGCCAAACCGCTTGTAAAATAATTATTGGTCAAATCAGGATAGTACTGACGCAGCTGGAGGCTGCTCAACATACCCTTATATACGATGTTCGAATTAGACAACGAACAGATATAGAAATCAGGATCGCTGATTCGTTTCTCGATACGCTTACGGATGAGATAGAGGGTGCGCTCGAAGACAGGCACCTTATCATCGGTAACACCCGTGATGAACACCTGTTTGATGGCAGGTTCGTTGCTCAATGCAGCCTCACCCAGACAGTCTGGGTTGGTAGGCACATTGCGCAGGTGCATCAGCTGCAATCCCTCGCGCTCAATTTCCTCGATCATGATAGAGAGGATATCCTGCTGTTTCTTCTCGTCCTTAGGCAAGAAGACGAGACCCGTTCCGTATTTTCCCTTCTCAGGCACAGGGATACCCTGAAGAAGAATAAACTCATGTGGAATCTGGAGCATGATACCGGCACCGTCACCCGTCTTGTTATCGGCACCCTCGGCACCACGATGGCGCATGTTTTCGAGTACCTTCAAGGCATTATCGACCAGCTCATGACTCTTGTTACCGTGGATATTCACCACCATACCTACGCCACACGCATCGTGCTCATAGGCAGAACTGTACAATCCTTTTTCCATTTCTTGTTCGTTTTATATCGGTTATTTCTATAACTTAATACTCATTTTATCAAGACTATTCTTTTTATCAAGAATTAGAGAATTTTCATTCTTGCTTCTCATAAAGATAACAATGAGAATTTCAAGACTGAGAAAAAATTCTCTAATTCTTGACTTTAAAAAATAATCTCGAATAAATCTTCCTGATAATTCACTTTACTTCTTATAAGCTTCTTGATGGACTCCCGCAACGGCTCTGCCGCTAGGGTCGTTCTGATTCTTGAAAGAAGCATCCCAGGCAAGGGCTTCGGCTGTAGAACATGCCACGCTAGGAACGCTAGGCACGCTCTTGGCAGCACTGTCGCTTGGGAAATGCTCGGCGAATATAGAGCGATAATAGTACTCCTCCTTGTTCTGTGGAGGATTGATAGGGAATCGCTCGGCAGCATGCGCCATCTGCTCATCGCTTACGGCAGAAGCGGTAATCTGCTTCAGGGTGTCAATCCATGAATAGCCCACTCCATCGGAGAACTGCTCCTTCTGTCGCCATGCCACTTCTTCAGGAAGCAGATCGGCGAATGCCTCACGAACCACCTTCTTCTCGATGGTCTTGTTCGGACACATCTTCAATACCGGGTTCATGCCCATCGCTACATCCAGGAACTCCTTGTCGAGGAAAGGCACACGGCCCTCGATGCCCCATGCAGCCAGACTCTTGTTGGCTCTCAGGCAATCGTAGAGATAGAGTTTGCCGAGCTTGCGTACGGTTTCCTCATGGAAAGCCTTGGCATCCGGTGCCTTGTGGAAGTAGAGATAGCCTCCGAACACCTCGTCGGCACCCTCGCCCGAAAGCACCATCTTGATACCCATGCTGCGGATGACTCTCGCCAGCAGATACATCGGGGTAGAGGCACGCACGGTGGTTACATCGTAGGTCTCGATGAAGTAGATGACATCACGGATGGCATCCAATCCTTCTTGGATGGTGTAGTTGATTTCGTGATGCACGGTTCCGATGTGCCCGGCTACCAGTCGTGCCTTTGCCAAATCAGGCGCACCCTTCAAACCTACGGCGAAGGAGTGCAGACGTGGCCAGTAGGCCTTGGTCTCGCCACCGTTCTCTACACGGGTAGAAGAGAATTTCTCGGCTACGGCAGAGATGACTGAAGAATCAAGACCACCACTGAGAAGTACACCGTATGGTACATCGCTCATCAACTGGCGCTTGACAGAAGCTTCGAGTGCATCGTGGATTTCCTTTACCGCAGCTTTCTCCTGAGGTTCAGCACCCTTCAACTGCTCTTCAGCTTTCTTGGCATCATCAATCTGATATTTTTTCTGCATGGCAGCATACTCAAACCACTCGCGGGTATAGTAACGCTTCATGCCAGGATTCTTGCTATAATAATAATGACCTGGGAGGAATGGCTCATAGTGGTCGCACTGACCTTCCAATGCCTTCAACTCACTTGCCACCAGCACCTTTCCATCTTTATCATAACCGATATAAAGAGGAATCACACCGATTGGGTCTCGGGCGATGAGGAACTCATCACGCTCTGCATCGTAAAGAGCGAAGGCAAAGATACCGTTCAGCTCTTCAAGCATCTTGGAGATACGGGCGTGGAGCGCATCCTCACCTTTATATATTAAGGTATCAAAGTCGGAATCTGCTCGCATCTCACGATAGAGAGAAAGAATCACCTCGCAGTCGGAACCGGTCTGATACTGGTATTTGCCAGCAAAACGGGCACGGATATTCTGATGATTATAAATCTCACCGTTTACGGCAAGCACCTGTTTTTTGTCTGGTGCAAACAAAGGTTGGCGACCACTTTCCGGGTCAACAATACTCAGACGCTCATGTGCCAGGATAGCAGAACCACCACAATAGATGCCGCTCCAGTCTGGTCCGCGGTGACGGATCTTCTGGCTCATACGAAGCGCTTGCTGTCGCAATTCAGGAGTTTGCTCCTGAATATTGAAGATAGATACGATTCCACACATAATATCTTTTCCTTTCTTTTACGGTTATTTATAACTCTAATTCTTATCAGAAACTCGCTTTCAATATCATTTTGCTAAGTTTCGGGTGCAAAATTACTACTTTTTGATAATATACAAAAGATTTTCGTTACCTTTTGTCTTAAGAAAAGAAACTCAATTACATTTTTACACATAACTACCTATTTAATCTTTTATTTTGAAAGCGTAAATCACGCCAATCATTACAGAATAACACAAAGAGAGAAAAATAAGATAAAAGCATTAATTCAACAGAAATCCCTACGCTCTGAAAGGGCAGGGCGTAGGGACAAACATCATACTGCAATCCATATCAATACGATGAAAGTTTAGTTAAAAAATATATAGGATTGTGCCGTTTTTCCCATTTTTTTCGTATCTTTGCAGTATTATTAGTTTTATTACAAATAACCTAATTTATTCAATTATTCCGTAGATGTTACTATAACAATATGAGAAAGAAACTTATAAACCTATTCATGATGACTTGCGTGATAGCTGGTGGCTTCACACAGGCATCCTTTGCTCAACAGGCAAAATCAAGCAATCTCACACAGTTTGTCAACCCTAGAATCGGAACGGGTGGTCACGGTCACGTATTCCTCGGAGCTAACGTTCCGTTCGGATATGTACAGCTGGGTCCTACCGAACCATCCCGTGGCTGGGACTGGTGTTCCGGTTATCATCACTCAGACTCCGTACTCATCGGTTTCGGTCACCAACACCTCAGCGGTACCGGTATCGGTGACCTGGGCGACGTGGCATTCCTGCCTGTAACCGATGCCAACCAGAAGGAAATCCTCTTCAGTCATGCCAACGAGAATGTGCGCCCGGGCTATTATGCCGTAAAACTGCAGCAGCCTAACGTATGGGTAGAGCTCACTGCCACCCAGCGTGCCGGATTCCAGCGCTACACCTTCGGTGCAGATGCACAGCAGGCACAGCTGGTGCTCGACCTGAAGCAGGGCATCGGATGGGATGCGGCAAAGGAGTACAACGTAGACAAGATTACATCTACCACTATGGCAGGTCATCGCTTCTCCAAGGGTTGGGCAAACGACCAGAAGGCATTCTTCTTCGCTGAATTCTCACAGCCTGTCACCGTGAAGCCATTGGGAACCGGAAGATGGTTGATTACTGCAGCAGATGTTACCAAACCATTGCTGGTCAAGACGGGCATGTCGGCTGTAAGCGCCGAGAACGCCAAACAGAATTTGCAGAAGGAGATTCCAGGCTGGGATTTCCGACAGGTGGTGGCTGACGCTGACGAAGCATGGAACAAGGAATTGGCTAAGGTGAACATCGAGACCAACGACTCCGTATCCCGCCGCATCTTCTACACTGCGATGTATCACAGCATGACCGCTCCATCCGTGTTCTCAGATATCAACGGACAGTATCGTGGTGCCGACGGCAAGGTGCATGACGGCAACTTTACCAACTACACCACCCTCTCACTCTGGGATACCTATCGTGCGGCTCATCCGCTGATGACGATGATTCACACCGATATGCTGCCAGATATGGCAAGCACCTTCATCAACATCTATCGCCAGCAGGGCCAGTTGCCAGTATGGCATCTGATGGGTAACGAAACCAACTGCATGGTGGGCAACCCAGGCATTCCTGTGCTTGCCGACATGGTATTGAAGGGCTATGTAAAGGATAAGGAAGGCGCTTACGAGGCACTGAAGCAATCGGCTCTGCGCGAAGACCGTGGTCTGGGTCTGCTCAAGAAATACGGTTATCTGCCTTACGACAAGGAAAAGACCAAGGAAACCGTGGCAAAGGGTCTGGAATATGCTCTGGCTGATGCCTGCGTGGCAAAGGTGGCTCGCATGTTAGGCAAGAAGGAAGATGCCAAATATTTCGAGAAGAGATCTAAATCTTACAGCAAATACTTCGACAAGGAAACCGGATTCATGCGCGGCATCGGTTCCGACGGCAAGTTCCGTACTCCATTCGACCCATTCTCTGCCGAACATCGTGACGATGACTACACCGAAGGAAATGCATGGCAATACACCTGGCTGGTGCCACATGATGTTCACGGACTCGTAAAGCTCTTCGGCAACGAGCAGAAGTTTGTAACCAAGCTCGATTCGCTCTTCATCGTCACCGGAAACATGGGCGATAATGCATCTCCTGATATCTCAGGTCTCATCGGTCAGTATGCTCACGGCAATGAGCCTAGCCACCAGGTGCTCTACATGTACAACTATGTGGGCCAGCCTTGGAAGGGAGCCCGCCTGCTGCGCCAGACCATGGACGAGATGTATAAGGACGATTTCGACGGATTGAGCGGCAATGAAGACGTGGGTCAGATGTCGGCATGGTACATTCTTTCTTCCTTAGGTCTCTATCAGGTAGAGCCAGCCGGCGGCAAGTATATCATCGGCAGTCCTATCTTCGACAAGGCATCGCTGAACATAGGCAAGGGCAAGACCTTCAGCATCATCTGCAAGGACAACAGCAAGGAGAACATGTATATCCAGCATGCCAAGCTGAACGGCAAGCCATACACCAAGTCGTACATCATGTATAACGACATCATGAAGGGTGGCACCCTGGAACTCCAGATGGGCAGCCAGCCATCCAAGTGGGGAACACGTCCTGCCGACCGACCATAATATGAACTAACTAACAAAAGATAAGAAAATGAGAAAGACTATTTTAGCAATGGCTCTTCTTGCCTCCATGACAGCGATGGCTCAGGAGAACGCCAAGGTGGATGTCCACGCACGCTATACCAAGGTGGTGACACCGGTGGATGGCAAGTACGAATCTAAGCGTCCGCCAGTAGAGGACCGCCTCTTCACCTCCACCGCCGTGGAGAAGAAGATCAAGGAAGTACAGAAACTGCTGAAGAAGAACCCAAAGTTGGCTTGGATGTTTGCCAACTGCTATCCTAACACCCTGGAGAGCACCGTCCATTACCGTGTGCTAGAAAACGGTGACGATGATACATTTGTATATACAGGCGACATCCCAGCTATGTGGCTCCGCGACTCGGGAGCACAGGTTTGGCCTTACGTAGCCCTCGCCAACAAGGACGAGAAGTTGAAGAAGATGCTGAAGGGCGTGATTCTGCGCCAGCTGAAATGCATCAACATCGACCGCTATGCCAATGCCTTCAACGATGGTCCTACGGGTGCCGGATGGGTGAAAGACCGCACCAAGATGCAGCCGGATGTATTCGAGCGCAAGTATGAGATAGACTCCTTCTGCTACCCTATTCGCCTGGCTTATGAGTACTGGAAGGTGACAGGCGATGACTCCATCTTTGGCGAAGTATGGATGCAGGCAGTAGAGAACATTCTGAAGACTTTCCATGAGCAGCAGCGCAAGGTAACCGCCAAGGCATATCACTTTACCCGTGTTTCCGACCGTGCCTTCGATACCATCGGCTGGGACGGTTTCGGTGCTCCGGTGAAACCAGTGGGATTGATTGCCTCCATGTTCCGTCCATCGGATGATGCCACGATTCTTCCATTCCTGATTCCTTCCAATTTCATGGCAGTATCATCTATGAACAAGGCTGCCGAAATTCTGAAGCATGTGGCAGAGAAGGATGCGGCAAAGAAGGAAGCGGCTCTGAAGATTGCCAAGGATTGCAGCAGTCTTGCCGATGAGGTTCAGGGAGCCTTGCAGAAGTATGCCATCTACAACCATCCTAAATACGGCAAGATTTATGCCTACGAGGTAGATGGTTTCGGCAATCAGCTTCTGATGGATGATTCCAATGTGCCATCCCTGTTGGGTATGGGCTATATGGGTGATGTGCCGATGAACGACCCTATCTATCAGAACACCCGCCGTTTTGTATGGAGCGAGGACAATCCTTGCTTCTTCCGTGGCAAGGCTGGCGAGGGCATCGGTGGTCCTCACATCGGATACGACATGCCATGGCCTATGTCTATCATGATGAAGTGTTTCACGGCACAGAGCGACGACGAGATTCGTTTCTGCATGAAGATGTTGCTGAACACGGATGCGGGCATGGGCTTCATCCACGAGTCATTCCACAAGGATGATGCATCAAAGTTTACCCGTCCTTGGTTTGCATGGCAGAACACGCTGTTTGGAGAATTAGTGATTAAGCTGATCAACGATGGCAAGGCAGACTTGCTGAACAACTTATAATACACCTTATTATATATAGAGAGAGAGGAGGATGTGTCATGAGTCCATGGCACATCCTCTTTTTCGTTTCATTAATCGTCCCACAGTTTTCACAGATAACGCAGATTTAGGATTTTTGAATTTGTAAAGAATTACAAGTAAAGGATACCCTCTGAAAAACTGAAGGTTGTGAAGGAAGGGTCACAAAAAAAACTGAAATCTGAAATTAAAAATCATTTTTATATGCAGCGTAGAGTAAAAAAATATGTAATTATATGATTATTAGGTAATTGCAATATATTTAGCCAAGTTTTAAAATGCAGTTTTTGACATGAAATTATTATTTTAAAAAAGTGCCTTCAGTCCTTCAGCCAACATTTTTGTCCATTCTTCTTACTTTCTAGCCCTATTTTAACACTCCAAAAAACTTTGCCTTCAGTTCCTTCAGTTTTCATGTCTTATTTTTTTATTTTTCCTCTTTTTCCAAAGAATCAAGATTTTTCAACACGCTATTATTTTATCTCTCAGAGATATAGTTTTATCTCTCAGAGATATAGTTTTATCTCACAGAGATAATATTTTATATCTCAGAGATATTTTCCCAACAGAAGTTTCGCATGTAATTCAAGTACGGACAGAAGAGACAAATGAGGGTGTGTCATGAACTTATGACACACCCTCTTTTGTTATTTATAAAACTAAAAAACTATATATTATGGTTGCAAGGTGAAACCTACTACCAGGAAGGCTTTCTCGGTGCTAGGGTTAGCAGCCACCTGAGTGAAGACTGGAACAGAGAAAGAATCTGTAATCTTCAAATCCTTGGTTGCTTTCACACCTACATGAGTAACAGCGAAACCATTGGCTTCACCATAGAAGGATGTAGCAAACGGAACAGCACCTACACTTGCCTCCCAATCACAGCCACCTAACTTGAATGGAGCTGTAGCCTCAACGTATGAAGAATAGGCACGGTCGCCATCCTTGTTGACTCCATCATTGCCTGCAAAGTTGGTATACCAGTTCAAGGCAAGCGGACCGAAATCATAACCTACATTTGCCTCGAATACATGAGAAGTCTCATGAGCAGAATAAGCAAAATACTTCTCATTAGGAGAATTGAACCAGTAATCAGTTACACCGATATGGAAACCTCCAGTCTCGTATGCCATGGTAAGATCGAACTCTTTGGTATCTTCTGGCTGAGAAATACCAACACTTCCCCATGCTGTAAGAGACAAGCCTTTATATCCAATGCCAAGAGTAGGCTGCAAAGAAATTGCTCCCAAATCCTGACCACGCCAGTAGTACTGGCTCACGATATCAGCACCCATAGATGTTTCCACCTTGTCCTGTGCCATAGCAGCAGGAGCAAATGCCATCAAACCGAGTGCCAACGCACCTATCTTCTTCATATCTAAATGCTTCATATTCTCTCTTTTTATGTGATACATTTTTCTTTTAAAAGTTTCGGCTGCAAAATTAATAATAATAATTTTGCTCACCAAAACTTTTGTCTATTATCTCTCTTACGTCTATATGAAAGTGCCATTAGTTGTAGCAGCTCTCACCATGCTCGTAGATATCCAGACCTTCTTCCTCGATTCGCTTATCAACACGGAGGCCAGCTATCTTCTTGATACCCCAGAAGAGGATGATACCTGTAGCAGCTGCCCAAAGGTCGATGCAGAGGATACCGAAGCACTGTGCGCCGAAGAAACCAAAACCGCCACCATAGAAGGCACCACCATCAAGGGCGAAGAGACCTGTCATCACGGTACCGAAGATACCACATACACCATGAACTGAACTTGCACCTACAGGGTCATCAACATGAAGCTTGGTATCGATGAACTCAATAGAGAATACCAGAATGATACCAGCCAAGAGACCGATAATGGCAGAACCCAATGGACTAACCAAGTCGCAACCAGCAGTAATGGCTACCAAACCAGCCAGAATACCGTTCAATGTCAATGAGAATGAAGGTTTGCCATACTTGATCCAAGAGGTGAACATAGTACCGAGACCACCACAAACTGCAGCCAGGTTGGTTGTCAGGAATACGTGGCTGATAGCAACACGGTTAACCTCACCAGAAGCAGCAAGCTGAGAACCAGGGTTGAATCCGAACCATCCGAACCAGAGGATAAATACACCCAGGGCAGCAGCCATCAGGTTGTGACCAGGGATAGCAGTACTCTTGCCATTGCGATACTTACCCAAACGAGGGCCTAAGCAGATAGCACCCACCAAAGCAAGTACACCACCAACACTATGTACGATAGCAGAACCTGCGAAATCATGGAAGGCAGCACCGAATGTCTCCATCATGAATGAACCAGCATCAGCGTTGCAAAGCCAACCGCCACCCCATGTCCAGTGACCCTCTACTGGGTAGATGATCAATGAGATGAAGAAAGAATAGATGCAATACATGGAGAACTTGGTACGTTCTGCCATAGCACCAGAAACGATGGTAGCACTAGTAGCGCAGAAAACTGTCTCAAACATCAGGAAGCCTTCTGTAGGAAGACCGGCTGCATTCGTATAGAAAGACAAATCGCCGAAGTTAGGCATGCCGATGAATCCGGCGCCATCGCTACCAAACATAAATCCAAAACCAACGAACCAGAAAAGAACGGAACCGACCATGAAATCGACAAAGTTCTTAAACAAGATGTTCGCGGTGTTTTTACTACGGGTAAAGCCCGCCTCGCAGAGGGCAAATCCCGGCTGCATGAAAAAGACCAACATGGCTGCCAAGAGCATCCATACGGTATCTACTGAAATTCCTAAATCCTGTACACTCATAATCTCTTTACTTTAAACTTTAAACTTTGAACTTTTTTTCCGTTGAACTTTGAACTTTGAGCTTTGAACTTTATGATTAGTATCAAGACAAGACCTAAAAGGCATATCATAAAGTTCAATGTTCCATGTTCCAAGTTCAAAGTATCACTTCTCCTGCTCCGCATTATAAAGTGCGATGTCGCCTCTTTCACCTGTACGGATTCTCACGGTATCCTCTACAGGAATTACAAAAATTCGACCATCACCAATCTCGCCGGTACGGGCTGCCTCCTGGATGGCATTAATCGTTTTCTCTACGTTTTTGTCGCGCACGACAACATTCAGCAACACTCGCTCAATACTACTGGTATCATACATGACACCACGATAGATACGAGCCTGTCTCATCTTGCCCTCTCCTCTTACATCGTAGTAAGAGAACCACTCGATGTCGGCGGCAAGCAATGCTTCCTTTACATCCTCAAACTTAGTCTTACGGATGATAGCTTCGATCTTTTTCATATTAATCTCTCCTATTCTTTAAATTACATTTTGTTTGTTTACGAGTGCAAAGGTACGACATTTTGCTTAAACAAACTTCATATTACTTACTTTTTGTTTTATTTATTTTCATTTACTTACTATTTGATAAAACAAATTAAAAATTAAAACACAAAATGAAAGCAAATCACACATCTTCACTTTCATTTTGCCATCACAAACACAAAACAAAAAAGACCTGTATGGTCAGAAGCCTCAACAGGCACTGAAAACATACAGGTCGAATCATTATTAACGTAAATCTACCTTCACAATACCAGGTGAACGAAGTCCAGGCTTCAATTCACCACCTATATAATATAAGGTATGTCCTCGCAAAGCAACTTGGGCACCCGCTCTAGCCAAAAGAGCGTTTTCAGGGGATGGGATTTCCCATTGTTCTGTCTTCAAGTTATAAATCAAGAGACTATTATTGAACTTATACCATGAAATATCCTTTTTCAGATAATCCGTCTTGGCTACCATCGAATAGGTACCGCTGATAGCATCCCTGAAGATTTCTCTGTTCACACCACCGGCACAGACAATCTGAGCATTTCCTTTGGCTGAAACCTCTAGTATGGCTGTGGCTCCAGTAAGCGTGAGTTCCTTACCCTGCAAGTTGACAGGTGCAGGAAGCGAAGTCCAGCTCTTACTCATCAGCTGATAGCGCAATCCGGATGTAGCCACAATACTGGATTTGCCATTCTCATAGAATCCGCCCCAAACAAAGAGTTCGCCGTTGTAGGCTGCACATACCGGCTGAACTCGAGGTTCTCCAATCAACTCTGTTTCCGGGGTCCACTTCTCATCCTTTCCGATTTCCATTGTCAGGACGGAAGCAGATGGTCGCCCGTCCTGATTACCACCCACCACGAAGAGACGAGTATCCAGGAGGCATACTCCCATATTATCCACCGTACAAGGCAGGTCTGGCAAAGACTTCAATATAGGTTTGCCGTTTTCCTGGTCCAGATGGATGCTCAAAACGGTTCGCAAACTATGCTCCGTATTACATCCACCTACCAGAATCAAGCTATCACCAGAGGCAACCACACCACCATAGGCAGCAGGCTCAGGCAGATTGCCTATCATCTCCCACTGCAAAGTTTCCTCATTACCAGTAACCTTTGCAGCATAGATGCTGGAATAATACTTTTTCTTTCCTGGCTCCGGGAAATTACATCCACCAGCCACTACCAGGTAGTCGCCGATGAAACCTGCATAACAAGCAGAAACACCGAGTTCATATCCAGCCTCCCCAGAAGGGAAGCCAGACATTGAACTGATATTTGTAAATTGTGTCTTTAAATTTGATTTCATTGTACTACAACTATTTATTATAATAATGATAGATAATGCTAAAAGCGAATTAATACATTTCATATTCTGATGCTATTAACAGTGATTATTGAGTTGGCTATTTGACCTCTCCTCTGAATGTAGATGCCGGTAATCCTTCCTTATTGACCAAATTGGCACGGGTGAAAGGTTGCCATGCATATCTTACATATCTTGGAGCCTTGACCTCCGGAGAACTCAATCTTACCTTGCTGCCTTCTATCTTTACCAGGGCAGGATAGAACAAACCATCCTCCTCAGCAATCTCGAAGCAGGAAGGAGACTTGCCGTCCGATGTGCGGAGGCCATCGCCATAAGTAAAGGACACTACTAGATGATTCCCCTCTTTTACCACATTATTATATATAGGCCCCGAAGGAGTAACTGCATGTCCGTAAGTCTGGTTCAATGCCCAGCGGCCCAGACGTTCGCCAACAGGCTGCTTATGGGTAGGATGCACATCAAGAGAATCACCCTGATCAGAAGAAACAGCCATTCCGGTATTTGGGATAGACTTCATCAATCTGAGCTGACTGTCTCGGAACCAGGTCCATGAAGGACGGTTCAGACTCGACAACTGCACAAAATAGAATGGCATTTCAGGGTTCTTCCAGTTGCTACGCCAACTATCTACCAAGAGACGGAAGAGTTGTTCATGAGCATACATATTATGTGCATTCGATTCACCCTGATACCAGATAACACCCTTGATAGGATATTGCTGCAAAGGCAAGATACCACTTTCATAAAGATAACATGGCTCATAAGGATGACGGCCCAGACGGGTGGCATCATTGGTCAGATTCCGGGCTGCTCTACCTCTTACCCAATCCTGGATAAAGTCGTTCTGCAACCAGTTGCGCAGAATTGCCGGAAACTGGGTCTCCAGAGTGTTTCTATCTACCCAAGCCTCAGTAGGAGCACCTCCGATGGCATTGCAAATCAATCCCACAGGCACCTTCAGACTGTCGCGCAGCATCTTGCCGTAGTAATAAGCCACGGCAGAAAACTGGGCTACAGTTTCTGGGGTAGCACCCTTCCAGGTGGTATTCCTGTAATACTGCAGATGGTTCAGCGAATCCAGGCAGGATGCCGGCCATGCCACATCGTAAGTTTCCCATCTTCCCTTCATGTCGAAGAGTCGCAGGTCGGGGTCATTAGCCTGGGCGATATCACGCTTGCCAGTGGCAGCCTGGTTGAGCCGGAACGCCATGTTCGACTGACCTGAGCACAGCCACACCTCGCCTACAGCCACATGACGGAACTCCTTTTTCTGCTTGTCCGCCTGGATGGTGAGCGTATAATCCGTACCTACCGCCAATGGCTGCAAGGTGACATTCCATTCGCCACGGTTATTGGCAATGGCAGAAACCTTCTGACCGGCAATGCTCACCACTACCTGTTCACCGGTATTAGCTGTTCCATGAATATCAAGCGGTGTGTTGCGCTGCAACACCATATAATCTGTATAGAGATCAGACAGTTTCAAGCCGCCATAGTTTCCGGTGATTCCACCATAAACGGTCTTAGCCAGGATACCTGCACCTTCTGCATTCGGATGAATGGCATCCGACAACAGGTTAGGATATGGATAGAGAGGCGCATGGAAATCGATGAGTTCTGCCCCACTCACCCGAGCCACCACCTTGATGGCTTCCTGTATTTCATCATGCCATTGTTTGGTGCCCGAAATGAATCGGGGATGACGATGAACTATCGGCGTCATGCAAGCCAGGATAAATCTTACCTTTGGATTGGCAGAACGCAGAGAGTCCATCAACGAAAGATAATCTTTCACGAACTCGTCACGATAGTTAGGCCAGTTTCTCGGGTCGGTATCGTTGATGCCCAGGTGGATGACGGCGATGTCGCTCTTGAATGCCATTGCCTGCCTGTACTCCTCCTGCTGCATATAAGGACGGTGCCCGTGGTTCAGCAGGGTGGCGCCCGGCTTTCCGAAGTTACCTACCAGGTATTTGTCACCCAGCATCTTCTGCAGTTGTACGGGATAGGAGAAATGCTCTCTGTCCTGGATACCCGTACCATAGGTGATGCTGTTGCCTATGCAAGCCACCTTGATTTTCTGTACAGGTTTCTTTCGGGCTGCCGTTACTGAGAGGAAGCCCATTGAGAGCATCGACAGCAAAATGACTGTCAATGTTCTTTTTGGAAAAATTAATTTATCATACAACATAACCTTTCTTTCTTTTTTATTCATCTACAAGTGCTACCGTAAACATCCACTTCACGAGGCGGGTCTCCTTAGAAGAGAACTTGCCCACAGGAAGCTTCAGCATCAGCTTGTTCCAACCCTTCTTCAGGGTGATATCTATCGCCGGACGAGACATGTAGTTCTCATTCTTCAGCGTAATCTCGTTAGAGCGTTCGGTATTCGTATTCTCCCAAACAGGAGGCATAATTTCCTTTCCATTGAGCCAGGCACGACTGCACTTGTAATCCCAGGTACCCTGACGGGGAGCCAAATCGCTTTCCGAACGACTGTAGTTCTGGAATTCCAGCATCAGCTGGGTCTTTCTTTCCTTTGGAGAATAAATCCACCGGGTAGCGTAAGCGGTATGGTTTTCCTGCGGATTGGCATAGAAACCAGGAACCAATGTACCCCAGACATGACGGAGATAGATACCGTTGCCGATAATCTTGCGGCTGTGATAGGTGTTACCCTCATACTGATATACGGAATCTTCTTTCTCCTCTGGAGGGAAGACCTTGTTCAAATCGCCTCCGTTAGGGAAGGCATCGGTAATCTGCCATTCACTCTGGGTCTGACGGACGTATGGGAATGGAACCTCCTTCAGCCAGGTATTCTTCTGCCACAACAGGCGGTCTTCGAATTCCTTGAAAGCAGCCAACTGCTCCGGCTCGTCTTCCCACAGCAGGGTGCCCTTGCCATCAAAATAGCAGTTGCCGCCTCCACGCCAGGCACGCTCTGCCAGGGTGAGCATATAAGGATAGAAGTTGTTTTCTGCCAACAACTGAGGTGTATTGTCAATGTATCGGTCGTTCCAAAAGGCTACGATACTGCCAGCCAGATCGTCGCTTCCCTCAGGCTGGTTGTAGATGCGGCTGTTGAACATCGCCACCAGGTCGGCGTAGGTATCGAAATGGTTGGCATAGTGGTAGCGGCAGTCGATGGCAGGGATGCCCTTCTGTGCCTTTCCACGATAGCTCCAGAGCTGCGTCATGTCGATTTCGCCCGGCTTGTAGTTCCAGCCAGGGTTATAGGAAATAACCTTCTTGCCCTTGTCGCGGATGTATTTCACCATCATCGGAACGAAATCCGGATTGGTGAACTGAACCTCGTCGGTTCCTATATGGAGATAAGGTACATCAAACGTAGCGCATACCTCATCGATGATGTCTTTCAGAATCTGAGTGCCCTTCTCGCTCTGCATATCAGTCTTGAAGGTACGCTCAAAGGCAGCACTGTGTCCCGGCATATCGATTTCCGGAATCAGGAGCACCTGGTGCTGCTTGCAGAATTCCACGAGTTGTCGGGCCTCTTCTAATGTATAATACTTTCCTTTCTCACGCTCCATATTCTCTGGAGCATTGAGCTGCGGATATTTCTTGCATTCCAGGCGCCATGCCTGGTTTTCTGTGAGATGCCAATGGAAAACATTGATTTTGTATCTGCTCAGCAGACTAATTTCACGCTTCAGTTCCTCTACAGGAATATAGCTTCTGCCCACGTCGTGCATGAAGCCGCGGATGCGGAAGGCAGGCCAGTCGGTGATTTCACACTGTGGCAAATATATCTTTTTATTCTTAGTGGTTTTCAGCTGTTCCAGCGTCTGTCGTCCCCAATACATACCCTTTGGGGTGGTAGCCTCCAGAAGGATGCCTTTCTTGGTAATCAATAGATGGTAAGCCTCTTCCTGGAATTTAGCTCCTTCAATCTGGCTCACATATTTTTCCTCCACTGTCAACTCGCCGCTGGATTTCTTGCCGTTGAACTGATACTTCTGAGGCAGAGGCAACAATGAAGAAGGATGATTGGCAGAGATGCCAGCCATGCACCAAAATATAGATAGCACAAAAAGCAAGAGTCGATTCATATTTTATTTAGGTTGATTTTGTTGATGATATATGATGATTTACAAAGTTGATTCAAGAGAGAAAAAATTGTAAAGAAGAGAGGGAACGAATCCCTCTCTTCTCACTTTTATAATCAAACAAGATGATGTGTCTTATCGACACTTCCATATACCCTTATTGTTCGTAACCAGGAGTCTGGTGCAACTGGCTGTTCAAGCCAAGAGTATTCTCGTCAATAGGCCACAACAATTTGCTTGCCTGAGCAGAAGTATATTTGGTAACATACTCTGTACCCATCAGACGGAGGTCGTACCAACGCTTACCCTCGAAGAGGAACTCACGGCATCTCTCCTTCAATACTGCCTCGATGACATCAGCATCGCTGCCTACGAAAGAGTTGTTGGCATAGAAAGAAGCGTCAGTATCGTTAGGATAAGCCACCTCAGCCTCATGAGCATTGAAGTACTCCTCGCCGTAAGCACGCTTTCTTACCTCGTTGATCTCAGCAGCAGGATCCTCGCCCAGCAAAGCCTTAGCCTCAGCCAAGCCCAAGAGACAGTCAGCATAGCGATAGATTGGGTAATCATCGAGCCACTGGCGCTGGTTGTAACCCTCCGGCAAGGTACCCTGGAACTTATACTGGATGTTGCCAACATACTTGAGCGACCCATCCTCGTTCTTGGCATAGATATCCTTCAAGCTACCAGCCTTACGGGTATCACCGTCACGATAAAGCTCCTTCCACATATCCTTGTTGAGAGATATACGCATTACACCGTCCATATTACCCATGGCAGACTCAGCCAGAGAAGTACCATCAGCCTCATAGTAGTTCTTGAAGAACATAGAACCCATCACCAAAGTCAAGCGGAAGCTATCATTCCACATCGTCTTCTCATCCTTGCCGTAATAAACAGCGTAGATAATCTCCTTGTTCTTCTTGTTGTTAAAAGCAAATACCTGGGTGAAGTCGTTCTGCAAAGCAACGTCAGCCTTCTTCACATCCTCATAAGCAGCCTTGGCAGTCTGATAATCAGCGTTGCCGCCGCCCATCTGCTTACCGCTCCAGAGATAAGCCTCACCCTTGAGCATCTTGGTAGCAGCCAGAGACCAGTAGTTTCTGCCGCTGGCAAACTTGTAATTGTCGCCATAAGCCTTCTCAGAAGCCTCGATGTCCTTCTTGATCTGAGCCATTACCTCTGCTGCAGGAGAAGCAGCCTTACCCATGTTACCGATGCTGATATCACTACCCTTGGTATAGTCGGTCACTACGATGACGTCGCCATAGGTTCTCAACAGCTGGAAGTATATGAAGGCACGCATACCGTATGCAGAACCCAGATAGTTCTTCTTGGCCGCTTCCTTGATGAGGTCGGTGTTCTCAGTCTTGGCAATCATCAGGTTGAGCTGGTTGATAAGTCCGTAGCAGCCGCCATAGTTGCTGATGGCTGGACTTGCCTGGCTCAAGAGGTTGTTCCACATGAACTCATATCCACTACTTGCCTCACCAGAGAAAGGACTGCCACCATAGAGATTAGTACGCATCTCACCCCAAAGGTAAAGGTTGAAAGTGCGGTCGCGGAACATTGCCTGGAGACCGGTATTGGCAGAACTGAACTGGCCTTCTTCCTTCCAGTAGCCAGCATCAGTAATCTCACTTTGTGGTTCTACATCAAGACAGCTAGTCATTGAGAAGACCATGCAGCCAGCTGCAAAATATTTCAAAAACTTTTTCATTTTTCGTCGAATTTTAGAATGTTACTGATAAACCGAAGAGTAATGTGCGTGGTGTAGGGTAACGACCGTTGTCAATACCTGCACCATAGCCATTATACGCTGCTGGCTCTGGAGAAGCTCCATCATAACCAGTGATGTAGAACAGGTTCTGACCTGTTACATAGAGGGAAGCATTCTGCATGCCTACTCTGCTGATCCATGTCTTTGGCAAGTTCCAGTTGAGAGTAATCTCGCGCAGTGCCAGGTAGTCGCCCTTCTCGTAGAAACGGGAGCTGTTACCGTTGACTGCGGTGTAACCATTGTTCTCACGGGTGATATTCATCTTGTTCAACTGGTCAGCGTATGTAAATACTGGAAGGTCTGCATCGCGGTTGGTCTCAGACCATGTATCCTTTACCTTGTCGATGAGGTTGAACGAACCCTGATACTGTCCCAAAGAACGAGCCTTGAGGTCGTTGTAGATGGTGTGTCCCAATGAGTAGTCGAAACGTGCATAGAGAGATACGTTCTTGTAACCGAATGTTGTGGTGAAACCACCAGTCACATTAGGGAAGATATTACCTACTACCACGCGGTCGAGCTGACTGATATGGCCATCACCATTCACGTCTTCCCAGCATACGTCTCCTGGCTCGATTGGCTTCCAGCCATTAGACTCCTTATAAGTCTTACCGGTTGCAGGGTTGATCTGGTCTGCCAAACCTGGACCATAAAGATGTGCGATGTCGTCAACACGCTCGTTGGCATTTGCCTTTACATCGTCCCAATCTCTGAAGATATGCTGCTGCTGGTAACCTACCAGGTCGCCCAACTTGCCACCTTCACGGTATCCACCAATCCACTTGGTTGGGGTCTTGCCGTTGGCATCTACCTTGCCTGCTGCTACCTCGTAACCACCAATCTGGTTGTTTGGCTTATCGCTGCTTGGCAACTGGAGAACCTTGTTGGCTACAGAAGTGAGGTTAGCTGTAACATCCCACTTGAAGTCCTTGCTGTTGATGATGTTGGCACGTACCTCCATCTCAAAACCAGAGTTGCGGAGCTTACCCAGGTTGGTCTTCATGCTAGAGAAACCGGTGTAACCTGGCAAACTGATATCAGTAAGCAAGTTGTCGGTTGTACGGTTATAGTAGTCGAGGATAAAGCCCAGACGGTTGTTGAAGAAACCGATATCGAGACCTGCCTCGAACGACTTACTCTGCTCCCACTTCAACGCAGTGTTGGTAAGGGTTGAGTTATAGTAACCAGTCTGACCGCCATAGTTGCCATACTTCTTGTAAAGACCATAGATATCGAAGTTACCTATACCGTTTACGTTACCATTGATACCGTAACTTACACGTGGCTTCAAGTTGCTGATGACGCTGGAAATCTTAGAGTTCTTCCAGAAATCCTCCTCCATGATGTTCCAACCTGCAGATACACCTGGGAAGAAACCCCAACGGTTGTCCTTCAACTTAGAGATACCGTCGTAACGATAGGTGAAAGAGAAGAGATACTTCTGCTTGAAGTCATAGTTCACACGACCGAAGAGAGACTCGATGCGATAGCCTGTCTTGCTGCTGCTTGTAGCAGTGCGGTCGGCACCTACATTCAATGTATGGATGCTATCGAATGGAGAGTTCCTGGTTTTGGCATTGAAATTGAAGTACTGGTAGTCGAAGTACTCACCACCCACCATCACATCTACATTGTGATTCTCGAAGAAGGTATCGTGATAGTTCAAGGTACCGCTCAACTGAATCTGAGTGAAGCGTGTAATGTTGGCAGAAGCCTCGCGGGTTGTATTAGGAGAACCCTGGTTCTGCTGCTGGTAAGACTTGTTGAAGCTCTCGTACTGGTAATCGTAGTGATACAATGAAGAGTTTCCTGTGAAGACCAACTTCTTAGGGATGATGTTCAAATCGAAGCCCAAGTTGTAGGTCTGCTTACGTGTACCGTCTGTGCTTGTGAGGCGAGAACGGTAGTACTCTGGGTTACCGTCACCTGTACCCCAACCTGAAGCTGGAGTGCCATCCTCCAAATATGGATTCCAGGTAGGACGCTGTGAACGGGAACGATAGAAGAACTCGTATGTACCAATCCACAGAGAAGGCTGCTTAGCCCAGCTATAGGTAGTACCAGCCTTTACATTCAGGAAAGGAAGTACCCAGTAAGAACCGTTGAAAGCACCATTGAAACGCTTGTAACCTGTACCCTTGACAGCACCATCCTCGTTGTAGTAACCGAGACTTGCAGAGAAGGTACCCTTGTCGTTACCGCCAGAAAGGCTCAGGTAGTGATCCTGTGTAAGCGCTACATCGTGGAAGGTTGCATCTTCCATCTGACCGCTGTAATCCTTATAGAGAATCTGCTTGCCCTCGTAGTATGGGTCGTCCATTAACTGCCAGCCCTCGCTCTGGAGATGCTTGGTATCATCATTGAGATAACGGATATCGAACAACTTGTTACCTATACCATAACCCATCTGGTTATCTACAGAAGCGGCACTTGGAGCATTATTGGTATAACGCTTGTAACCCAAGCGGTTGTAGTAGATGTAATCATGTGCATTGAGGAAATCGTAACCCTGACGGGAGAAGTTCATACCGAGCTTAGCCTTGTAGTTAACTGTGGTCTTACCAGCCTGACCATTCTTGGTCTGAACCAAAATTACACCACCGTTAGCACGAGCACCGTAGATAGCGGTAGAAGCTGCGTCCTTCAAAACCTGGATTGACTCGATGTCTGAAGGGTTGATGTCGCTCAAGCTCTCACGGATAATACCATCCACAACGATGAGGGCACCATTATGACCACCCGTGATAGAAGCACCACCACGCAGGGTGATGTTAGGGCTTGCACCTGGCTGACCAGACTCGCTGATAACGCGGAGACCTGTTACTGTACCCTGCAACGCATTACCTACGTTGCTGACAGCAGCCTTCTCCAATACCTTATTATCCATCTTTGAGATAGCAGTGGTCAATGTGGCACGCTTCTGCTGACCACCGTAACCTGTAACCACTACCTCGGCAAGCACCTGCTTGTTTTCGCTCATTGTTACGTTGAGAGGCTGACCCTCGAACTTGATCTCCTGAGTATCGAATCCGATATAAGAGATGACGATGATGTCGCCCTTCTTCACGTTGCTCAAAGAGAACTTACCGTCCAAGTCGGTAACAACACCATTGGATGTACCCTTCACGAGTACTGAAGCACCGATTACGGTCTCTCCAAAGTCATCAACTACCACACCTGTACAGGTAGAGGTCTGCTGCGTGGCACTCATTGCCAAGCTGTTAGTACCTGCGAATGCTGGCGAAGCGCCCATGCATCCCAAAGATACGGCCATGACTAATTGCTTCAAATCTGAGTTCATGTTTATAAGTTGATAATTAGTTAATATTATTATTTGTATCTATTGTTCGTTATTTGGCCAACGTTCAATTTCATAAATCGAATGTCGTAATAGTCATCAGGTTGGGTTTTAGGATCTTTTCTGAAAGCATTCTCCTCCAGGAGGAAGAAGATGCTGCCATCCTTGCCCTGAACCATGGTAGAATAGGCTGAAGTGGTATTGCTCAGCTGATAGCAGCCTTCCCAGTTCTTGGCAATCGCCTCTGGGGTAGCGTAATCAGCAGGAGTCTCCAATGCCTTGTAGTAGATACCTACGTTGTTACGGCCTGGACCTACCGGAACACTCTGAAGCAACAGCTTTACCTTCTTGCCATTCTTCTTGGCATCCACTATGAGAACCTCGCCATTGCAAGAGTTCTTATGGGCAGCAACACCCATATTCTTGGCATCAGAAGCTATTACCTTGCCCCAAGAGCCTGTGGCAGTCTTCTTATCCTCATAAGTATAGATGTTGATGTGGCGTCCGCCCATCGCACGACTGCTGAGCAATACATTGCCGTTTGGCAATTCCTCGATCTTAGCCTCATCTCCGTGAGGAGCAGCCTCAGCTACATTCTTGCCCAAAACACTCCAAGTCTGACCGAAGTCATCGCTATAGAGAATGCGGTTACCGCTGCGGGTACACAACACGGTATAGACACGATAATACTTGCCTACCTTGATCTGCTTACTCTGACAGATTCTACCACTGGTAAAGAAGGCTGATTCCACTTCTGGGATGAGGTCGTAAATCTGCTTGGTCACTTCCTCGCCATACCATGTCTTACCCTCGTCGTCGCTATAGTATCTACCCATCATCAGGAGATTGCCACGCTTTGACTCCCAATAGCCGATGCCGCCCGATGCACACATCAGGAGGATTCTGCCGCTCTTCTTATCTACTACGACAGCCGCATCGCCATGGGCGCAGTCGAAACTGGTAGCAATACCATTTCCACCCTTTGCCACCATCTGCTCTGGAGAGCTCCAGGTAGCGCCCTTGTCCATACTGGTCTTCATCACGATGTCGAGATGACGGCCACCTCCAATATCCTTATTATGATAACGATGATCGGTAAACGCAATCAACTTACCCGACTTGCACTCCACGATGGCAGGAATACGATACTGTGCATCCTTGTTAGAGAAGACGGTGATGCCACCCTGAGCGTTCACAGCCTGTGTCTCAACAGCCATAGCAGGGGTTGCAGCAGCAACCTGTGCAGGCATCATCAGGGAAATACCCATGGTAGCAAGACACAATGCCTTGCTTATATTTGCTGAAAAAATCATATTTTTACTATTTAGATTTTCTATTACTTATATTTAATACAAATCAGATACTGTTTCTGCCAGAGAGAACTGATAGAGGAATTCAACATATTCACGAACAACGGCTTCTGCAAACATCTTGCCCTTTTCGGCTGTAGCCAAAGCTGGATTTCCGATACCGGTATCCGTTGATACCATCGACCAGTTGCGAGGAATCCAGACCTTTCCGCTATTCAATGCAGGAATTCTGAATCCCCTGGCTGCACCTTCGCCAGCTTCTTTCAAGTTCACCAACTCAGGATGATAATGCATCATCACAGAAGTCTCCACTTCATCAGCATGATCACCTGGCTGTTCGAAGAAATCTTTTGGATTGCTCATCTTGAACCACTCACTGGAAGCTATGATGAAATCAGGAAAATCCACAGCCAGATCACGAATCATATTCTTGAAGGTGTTTCCTCCATGACCATTCACGATGAGGAGTTTCTTGATTCCCTGATGCTGCAACGCTTCTACGATATCCTGCAGAATTGCCTTCTGAGTCTCATATCGGTAATGGATACAGAAAGCCACATCACGCTGTCCGGGATTCTGGGCACCCATAGCCACAGGAGGAAGCACCATGCAATTCACGCCTTTGTCGGCAGCAAGCTGTACGGCAGCATCCACTGCGATGCTATGTGATAAGATACAATCAGTAAGATATGGCAGATGCAGGTTATGAGGCTCTGTTGCTCCCCATGGCAGGATCGCCATCTGATACTGATTGTTTCTTACGGTGCCCAGATTCGATATACACAAATCTAAGTTCTTGTTCATATTTTTATTCTTTGTTCAAAATCTCCTGGCACAGAGAGTATGCCTTGATCATCATTCTCGGAATGTGGAACGGTCCCTTGAAGAGATTACCCTTGGCAGGCTGTGCCACGGTTCCGTCTCTGTGCAGATAACCATACCACTCGCCGAACTCGGCATCTGGGAAGTGGGCGTAGGTCCACTCGCTGATGCGCTGATGCTTGTATATATACTCATCATCACCTGTTGCCAGATAAGCATAGAGAGAAGCGATGATGGTTTCGGTCTGTGGCCACCAGAACTTCATATCCTGTGAATAATCCTGCGAAGGAAGATTCCTGCAGTCTCTGAAGTTGATGATGCCGCCATACTGCTTGTCCCAGCCCCAGTCCCAAGACCAGTCGAAGATCTGCAGCGCCATATCGGTTATCTCCTTGTCCCAGCCTCTCTGCTTTGCCTCTTCCATGATGAACCATGAAGTCTCGATGCAATGACCCGGGTTGATGGTGCGGCCCATACAGGTATCCACAAATTCACCGTTCATGCCCACCGTCTCCAGAAGACACTTGAACTCCGGGTGGATAAAGTACTTCTTCAATTTGGCGATTGACTCATCAATCTGCTCGGTGAGCTTAGGGTCGTTGATAACCTTGCGGATGCATGAACCCACGTTGATGAGAATCATGATGATGCTGTGGCTCTGCAACTGCACTGATTCCTCGAACTTTGGAGCCAGGATGCCTGGTGTGGTGAGGAAGCGCTGGGTGTCCTTGAAAATCTGCAGGGCACGCTCGGCATACTTCTGGTCGCCTGTAGCCAGGGCATACTCTGACATCGCAATGGCTGCGAAGGTTTCAGAGAATACGTAGCGGCGCATACGCAATGGCTTGCCCTCGGCTGTAACAGAGAAGTACATTCTTCCATTCTCGTCGAAACAATGCTTCTCGATGAAGTCGAGGGTGCTCTTCGCAGCCTCCAGCCACATCGGGTTCTTTTCTACATTATTATATGCATAGGAGCATATAAAGGCGAATCGACCCTGGAACCATACCGACTTGGTGGAGTCTATCAGACTTCCGTCTCTATCCACACAAGTATAGACACCACCGTTCACCTTATCCCATCCATGCTCCATCCAGAAAGGCATGATATTCTGAGTTAAGTCGTTCTTGTAGGATTCAGCCCACTGCTTGATATATTCTTTAATATTCATTCTTATTGATTTAGTGGAGATGATTGAAATTAAAACTTATTGCAACGCTCGAAGAAGTTGATAGCTTCCAACTCTTTCTTCATTGCCTGCTCTTCCTCATCGGTCATGTTGCGGAATGGAGTACGGTTTGGCCCCAAATCGAAGCCCATCAGCTTCATGATACGCTTACCGCCCACGATGTTACCACGGTAGTGGCAGATCACGTTGATAACCTCCTGAGCGAAGTTCTGCTTCTCGCGTGCAGTCTCGATGTCGCCGTTCTTCCAAGCATCGATGATACCAACCAGTTCCTTACCATTGTAGTTGGTTGTTCCGCCGATGCCACCCTGTGCACCGCCCTGAGCCAAGCTAGGGAGGATGGTCTCATCCTGACCGTGGAGCATATCGTACTTGCCATCCTTGTAGAGGCGGCACTGGTTATACTCGTAGAGACTCTCGAAGGTATATTTGATACCAGCGAAGTTAGGAATGCGTCCATCTACAGCCTTCAGCAAGTCGAGCATTGGCAGGTAAGCGCCATTGAATGCAGGAATGTGGTAGTAGTAGAAAGGAAGCTCTGGTGCTGCAGAAGCAATCTCCTCGCAATACTTCACCAGTTCCTCGATGCGACCGATATGTGGAAATGGAGGAGCCATTGAACCGATACCCCAAACACCCAACTTCTGAGCATGCTCTGCAAGGCGACGACTCTCACGGAGGCAGCAGCTGCCCACATGAACGATAATCTTGAAGTCCTTTGGAGCCACCGCTACCCATCTCTCGGCGAGAAGCATTCTCTCCTCGGTGGTCAGCATGTAACCCTCACCAGAAGAGCCGTTGATGAACACGCCCTTCAGACCATTTTTCTGAAGCATCTTGGCATAAGCCTCGATAGGTTCCAAGTTCACATCACCGTTGGCATAAAAAGGAGTGAACGGTGCATCAATGAGTCCAATGATTTTTTCCATAATCAAAAATATTTTATACGTTAATTATATGATTCTTAATTCTTTATTCTAAATGATCTGCCGTTGGCAGATGCTTTCGATTTATTCCAGATTATCTGTCTTTGGTTTCAGGCAGACAAGCTGGAGTGTCAGTGCAGCTATCACCACGATGCCGAGTACGGCGAAGGCAAAGCCCAGGTTGCCGCCATCAGAGCACTTACCCATCACCTGTGTAACCATGGCTCCGGCAAATACGCCCACCATATTCATGATACCGTATGCTGTGGCTCTGTACTTTGCCGAGATAATCTGGCAGAGGATTGGCATATTGTTGGCATCAAACATACCGAAACCGATACCGAAGAGCAAGCCTGCTCCTACGATGGCTACCAAACTGTGACCGAAGCCGAGGAGGAAGAGCGCAGGAATGGTCATACCCAAACCGATGGCACTGGTATAGACACGGCCACGGATGTTCTTCTGTACCCACTTGTCTGAAAGCACACCTCCGAAAAGTACACCATGCAATGAAGATACGGCGATGGTGATGGTTGACATCGGACCCGCCTGCGACATTGGGATGCCCAAATTCTCAGCAAACAAGGTAGGGAGCCAGTTCTTGGTTGCCCAACCTGGGAGAGAAGGTACTGCAAAATAGAAGAGGATAACCCAGAATGCCCAGGTAGAAAGTACTACCGACAAACCCTGGAACAGTCCACCCTTGGCAGGTTTTGCCTGTTGCACAGGAGCTACATTCACCGCATCCTTATCCTTATCATGCAACAAAAGGAGCAACACTACAGAATAAGCGATTCCGAGAATTCCGAACCAGTGGAAAGTAGTGTGCCAAGAGAAGGCAGCAGCCACTGTAGCACCAAATCCTCCGATAGCCTGACCCACATACAAACCGGTCATGTGGACGCCGATGGCGAGAGAGCGGGATTTGCCTTCATGCCAATCGGCAATCAGCGACAAAGCAGAAGGAATGTAGAGGGCTTCACTGATACCCATCAAAGCTCTTAGCATGTAGAGCTGGTTGAAACTGGAAGCATAACCCATCAGGTAAGTCACAAGAGACCAGACGAAGAGGCTGCCTACTACTAATTTTTTACGGCTGATTCTATCTGCCACGATTCCGGCGAATGGACTCACGATACCATACACCCAAAGAAAAACTGCCATCAAAGCTCCAAAAGCTTCAGCTTGCTGCAACTCCACGATGTCTGCCTTCATTTCCGCCTGCATGGTGGAAAGCATCTGGCGGTCCATATAGTTGAGGAGAGCCACTACCCAAAGGAGAGCTACAACCAACCAAGGATAAAACTTTTTATTTTTCATTACTCGACTGTTAGTTTTGTTATTCGGGTGCAAATATACAACAAAATTAATTATCTGCCAAATTTCAATAAACTTATTTTCATTATTATCATTAAATAAATTAGTTTAATTATTTATTATATCCTTTTTCTACATAATACCTTATTATATATATAAAAAGAGAGCTTGTATGGTTCAAAAACTATTAAAAGACAGGAAATCAATCCAAAGTAGCTAGGAAGCAAGGTAAAAACAGCAAGAAAAAGACTAAAATATCATTTTCTTTTAAATATTTAGATTAATTAACTTAGAAATATTAATAAAACGAATTTATTTATTTAACTTTGCAGCATAAAATAATTAATTAAGAGATCTCTATATGTTAAAAGACATCATCAATCATAAAAAATGGTCTGCGTCAAAGTCTGCCCTCCTCAACCAATTCATTGAACACGGTGGGCAAACTATTGCTGAGCTCTCCAAGAATTTGGGGGTCAGCGTTCCATATACCACCAAGACACTGAACGAACTCATCGAAATCGGATTGGTGCAAACGACAGGCAAAAGAGACAACTATTCTAAGAGAGCGCCTAAGATATACGACCTTATCGCTACCTCTGGATATTTTCTCGGAATAGATACCGGAAAAGATAATCTCACCTTCGGCATCTGCGACTTCTGCGGCAATATGATTGCAGACCCGGTAAAGATTGACATTGACTATAAAGACAACTTGGAATGCTTCGAAACCTTCATTAAATTCATCAACAGCTTTGTTGAAAAATCGGGCATTGACAAAAGCCAGATCAAGAATGCCTGCATGAGCATTGGAGGACGAGTGAATCCGGAAATAGGCTGTGCCTATAATTACTTCTCCTGCCTAGGAAAACCTTTGGCTGAGACAATGTCTGAAAAACTCGGACTTCCTTTCTGTATTGACAACGACACCCGATGCATGACATACGGAGAAAGTCTCAAGGGAGTTTGCAAGGGAATCAAGAACGTAGTCTTCGTCAATGTGAGCTGGGGCATCGGCATCGGAATCATCATCGACGGCAAACTGTACCAGGGCAAGTCGGGCTTCTCGGGAGAAATCGGTCACATGCACATATATAATAATGACATCATCTGCCACTGCGGAAAAACAGGATGCATGGAAACTGAAACATCAGGCTCTGCACTGCTCCGAAAGATGAACCAGAAGCTGCAGGAAGGAGGAACCTCCGTGCTCACCGACAAGGTGATGAAACAGCACCAGGAACTCACCCTCCAGGACATACTGGATGCCATCCAGAAGGAAGACGTGCTCAGCATCGAATCACTGCAGAGAATGGCTGTGGAGCTGGGAACAAATCTCGCAGGAATCATCAACACCTTCAATCCGGAAATGCTCGTCATCGGAGGCGACCTCTCGGTTACCGGTGACTATCTTACCCAGCCTATCTGCATGGGTATCAAGAAATTCTCACTCAATATGGTTAGTGAAGACTCACAAATCGTAACATCTGCCTTAAAAGACCATGCAGGACTGATAGGAGCCTGCCTCATGGCAAGAAGCAAAATATTACAAGGACATTCTTAAGAAAGAAATAAATAACTATTCAACTATTCATTACACAATTTAAACATGATGAAACAAAACGAGAAACCGTTTGTTATCGCCCTCGATCTGGGTGGAACGAATTCAGTGTTCGGCATCGTTGACAGTAGCGGAGAAATCAAAGCATCTACCTCTATCAAGACACAAGCCTATACAACAGTAGAAGAGTATGTCGCTGCTTCATGCCAGGCAGTGATGACTATCGTAGAAGAAACAGGTGGCATGGAGAACATCAAGGCAATGGGAATAGGAGCTCCTAGCGCCAACTACTATCGAGGAACGATAGAGAACGCTGCCAACCTGGTTTGGGGCAAGGGAATCGTACCTCTGGCAAAGCTCTTCGAGGATAAGCTCGGTGTTCCAGTAGCTCTCACCAACGATGCCAACGCTGCTGCGCTCGGCGAGAAATGGTATGGTGTGGCACAGGGCATGAACAACTTCGTAGAAATCACCCTGGGTACAGGTGTAGGCTCCGGCATTGTTGTCAACGGTCAGTTGCTCTACGGATGCGATGGCTTCGCAGGAGAATTGGGTCACATGATTGTGACACCGGTAAACGGACGTCCTTGCGGATGTGGAAGAAGTGGATGTCTGGAGACATACTGCTCTGCAACAGGAGTGGTAAGAACAGCCAAGGAAATGCTTGCCAACAATCCTGACACAACTTCCAGCCTTAAGAACATTCCTCTTGACAAGCTTACCTCTCTGGATATCTACAATGAGGCTATGAAGCAGGACGAGCTCGCTCTGCAGATTTTCAAACAGACCGGTGAAATGATCGGTGAGGCATGTGCCAATGTTGCTACCGTACTCAGCCCTGAAGCATTCATCTTCTTCGGAGGTCTGGCTAATGCAGGCGACCTGCTGATGAATCCTATCAAGGAAGCATACGAAAAGCACGTACTAAGTCTGTATCAGGGTAAGGCTAAGTTCCTTATCAGCGGACTGAAGGGTGCATCGGCTGCCGTCTTGGGAGCATCAGCCATGGCTTGGGAAATATAATCAACATTTAAATAAAAACAACCAAAAAACATTTTGCAATTATGCGCGTAATTATCGAAAAGAATTACGATGAGTTGTCACGTTGGGCAGCTCGTCACGTTGTGGAGACTATCAAGGCTTTCCACCCAACAGCAGAGAAACCATTCGTATTGGGTTTGCCTACAGGTTCTTCACCAATGGGTATGTATGCTGAAATCGTCAAGGCTGTCAAGGCTGGCGAAGTTTCTTTCAAGCATGTACTCACCTTCAACATGGACGAATACGTAGGTCTTCCTGAGTCTCACCCAGAGAGCTACCATTCATTTATGGCTCGCAACCTCTTCGATCACATCGACTGCCCTAAGGAGAACATCCATATCCTGAACGGCAACGCTGAGAACCTGGAGGAAGAGTGTGCACACTATGAGCAGATGATTGCTGAGGCTGGCGGCATCGACCTTTTCATCGGAGGTATCGGTCCTGATGGCCACATCGCTTTCAACGAGCCTTTCTCTTCACTCAACTCTCTTACCCGTGTGAAGACTTTGACAACTGATACCCGTATCGCTAACTCCCGTTTCTTCGACGGCGATATGAACAAGGTTCCTAGCACAGCGCTCACCGTAGGTGTTGGCACTGTTATGGCTGCAAAGGAAGTGATGATTCTCTGCAACGGCCACAGCAAGGCACGTGCTCTCCAGGCTGCTATCGAGGGTCCTGTTACCCAGGCTTGGACTATCAGTGCTTTGCAGACTCACAAGCACGGCATCATCGTTTGCGATGAGAGCG
This sequence comes from Prevotella sp. SGI.167, assembly GCF_050313615.1. Lineage (NCBI taxonomy): Bacteria > Pseudomonadati > Bacteroidota > Bacteroidia > Bacteroidales > Prevotellaceae > Prevotella > Prevotella sp. SGI.167. The sequence goes on from NZ_JBNPLT010000019.1 coordinate 42,793, forward strand.
CTACCGACGAATTGAAGGTTAGTACTTACAAGTACTTCAAGGATATCGAGAAAGACAATCTGTAAAAAACAGATAGTATCTGAATTCATACATTGTACAAGAAAAAAAGGTTGGCGTCCTTCTGCTGAGAGGCAGGAGGGCGTTTTTTGTTGAGAAGAGCTTTTTCTTTGAGATGTTTTTTATTGAGATAGGCTTTTTATTGAGCAAAAGCTTGGAAAATAGTAAGAAAAGCCGTACCTTTGCAAACAAAAAAGCAAAACTAGGGATATGAAAAGAATCAAAATGCCACTATTGGCAAGAATCATCATTGCCATCCTGCTGGGCGTAGTCTTCGGCAATTTCTTCAATGAAGCAGCCGTCAGAGCGTTTCTCACCTTCAACGGAATCTTCAGCCAGTTTCTTGGCTTCATGATACCGCTCATTATCATCGGTCTCGTAACACCAGCCATTGCCGATATCGGACATGGAGCCGGCAAACTCCTCCTTGCCACCGTGGGCATCGCCTTTGCCGATACCATCCTGGCAGGTCTACTAGCCTATGGCACAGGCTCTGCTCTCTTTCCACACATGATTGCCAACTCGGCCCATGTGGCAGTAGACAAAGTGGAAGAACTCAAACCCTTCTTCGAAATCAAGATACCTGCCATGGTAGATGTGATGAGTGCCCTCGTATTCTCGTTCATCGCCGGACTGGGCATTGCCCATAAAGGCAGCCGCACCATGCAAAAGATATTCCAGGAATTCAAGGAAATCGTTTCCGGTGTCATCGCCAAAGTCATCATCCCCCTCCTCCCCCTTTACATCTTCGGCATTTTCCTGGGCATGACTTTCTCGGGCGAAGCATACCATATTCTGCTCGTCTTCGCTCAGATTATCCTCGTGATTCTCGTGCTCCATATCGTGATATTACTTTACGAATACCTGTTGGCAGGCGGCTTGACCCATAAGAATCCGTTCAAGCTACTGCTCAATATGTTACCAGCCTACTTCACAGCACTGGGCACCTCCTCATCGGCAGCCACTATCCCGGTAACATTGAAGCAGACCTTGAAAAACGGTGTCACCGATGGCATTGCCGGATTCACCATTCCGCTCTGTGCCACCATCCATCTCTCGGGTTCAATGATGAAGATTACCTGCTGTGCGCTAACCATCTGTCTCATCAATGGTATGCCGTGCAATCTCCCTCTCTTTCTCAATTTCATCTTCGTGCTCGCCATCTGCATGGTAGCTGCTCCGGGAGTTCCGGGAGGAGCCGTGATGGCAGCGCTCGGTCCGCTAGCCTCTGTTTTGGGTTTCAATGCTGATATGCAGGCGCTTATGATAGCCCTCTATATTGCGATGGACAGTTTCGGCACCGCCTGCAATGTAACGGGCGATGGTGCCATTGCCGTAGTTGTGGATAAGATATTCAGAAAGGATCAATAAAAAATAAAAAGGTGTGTCATTAGTCCATGACACACCTTTTTTATTTTATCATCTTGAAAACTTAGAATTTAATCCAGGTCAGCTTCTTCCATATTCCCTCGAAAGGACCATGGGAATAGTACTTGAGCCAGAGGTTAGAGAACAGACATTGTACTACCACCATGGCAATACCCACAAAGAAGGCATAGGTGATGCCGAGCTTCGTCTGGAGATTGAAGCCATAATAAGCAAACAGTCCGCAACCGATGATAGACTGGAGGAAGTAGTTGGTCAGACTCATCTTACCAAACTGGCGCAGGAACGACAATCCCTTTCTGAACCATTCCTTACCGTACCACAGCAATACGAAACCTGAAACTACAAACGAGAGGATGAAGAAGTTGTAGATAGGATAAAGCCAACTGTTCCATGTTTCCATATGGCGCACATCAGCGATGCCTCCCACAATCAATACCAGGATGGAAACCGCCAGCACCTTTTTCCACAAAGCCAGGTTGTTGTTCTCATTGTAGAACCAACGCTTTCTTCCCACCAGCATTCCGAGTATGAAGAGGCAGATGGTCTGCGTATGTCTTCCCTTCATCATGCACCAGTAATAGGTAGCCACCTGTCCGTATCGCAGGTTTCCATAGGCATTCTCCAGGAAACTGCCGTGCTGATGACCATGATACATATTTCCATACACCTCTCCCAATGCCGATGCATCTACCTGCCATCCGGTAATGAGGGAATAGATTTCTATCGGTTGGATAAAGAGGAAGGCAACCACCCACCAGAGCCATTTGGTAGGAAGATAGCTCAATGGGATGAGAACCAGACCATAGATGGCATAAGAGAAGAGAATGTCGCCATCGAAAAAGGCGGTGTTCACAATACCGAGCATTGCCAGGAGGAACATTCGCCAGGCGAATCTACCCGAAAAGCAATTTCCTCGCTGCTGCTGGTTATCGTTCATGATGAAGAAACTCAATCCGAAAAGCAGGGCAAAAATGCCATACATCTTTCCCGACAGCAGCAATGCCAGCACATCTGCCATCCAATCATCACAACCCAGCGTATAAGCATGTTCGAGGCTTCCGTCATACATATTGAAATGCTCCACGGAGTGATAGAGAATAATACCAGCCACTGCCAATCCTCGCAAGGCATCAGCCACGTCAATACGGCTGTTTTTCAATCCTAATGTCTTGTAAAAATTCATTTCGATTTTGTAAGTTAGTTATTATTAGCCCACAAAGGTATAACATTTTGTTGGAAAAAGCGAATAAATCAGCCTTTTCCTAAGTTATTCGTCAGAAAAAGTGTGGGAATTTGTTGATTATTCGTTAGAAAAAGTGTGGAGTTCTTGCGATTATTCATCAGAAAAAATGCAAATTAACACAAAATTATTTAACGAATAAAAGCTTCGATTCTGACATATCCGTCAGAACCGAAGTGCAAGCCAATCATCAAACTTCACGTTCTGGAAGGTATGGATGCCCAGCTTCTCGGCAGCCTCGCAGTTTTCCTTCAGATCATCGATGAAAAGGGTTTCGTCGGGATGGATGTTCGCCTGCCTGATTACCTCCTCATAGATGCGGGCATCAGGTTTTGCCAGATGCATTCGCTGAGAGAGGAAACAGTGCTCGAAATAATCCTCTATCCCATAGTTCTGATAAGGGAAGAGATGATCCACGCAATAATCCCAATGTATATCAATGGTATTGCTCAAGAGGAAGAGACGATAGCCAGCCTTCTTCAACTGCAGGAGTCGCTCCTTTTTCTCATCCGGAATCTCCACCAGCATCTTGTTGGCAGCATCGATGATTTCTTCATTCGTCACATCAGTCCCAGTCAACTCGCGGGCTGCATCGCAGAACGCTTCGGTGGTAATCATTCCCACACCCAGTTTGCTCATCAGCTTCATCCCCTCACTCTGAGGATTCGGATTAGCCAACTCCCCCATTCCTATCGCCTTGAAAGCCCCGATGCATCCTTCCGGATTGAGTTTCACCAAGACATTACCTAAATCGAATATGATATTCTTGTATTGCATAATCTATATCTTTTATTCTATTTTTATATGATTTTCTGAATAATCATCTGTGCATTGCCATAGAAAGGCACATCCGTCTTACCCAAAATTGTGGCAGGAAGGGTGGCCATTTCCTGTAGATTATCCATCGGAACCAGCACCGTCTTGGCTCCATTCTCTGATAGCAATGATACCCTATCAGAGAAATTGGTAGCCCTGACTATCGCCCCACCAATAGAAATGTTACCGATGATGCCCAGCGCTGGCTTCAGGTTTCTGCCAAATACCGATGATACGATGGCGGCAAATACTGCCGAGCCGATACCGCCCACCTGCGTGGTTCCCAGCAATGCCGTCACCTGCACCGTTACATCCAGCCGCATCAGCGAATGTTTCTGCGAGAGAATACTGCTCTCGTTGGCACGGATATAGTTATAGGTGTTACGGATGTCTTCCTTCACCTCAGCAGAAGAAGTGCCGCTCACCGTCAACTTGCCATTGCCCTGCATGGTGATCACCTCAACCTTAATCAGCGATACCTTGTCACCATCGCAGGTTGCCGTATAGCAGGTGCCTGGAGCCAAAGGTGCATCTTCTATCAGGTTGCTGCCACGTTCCTCCGGCACGGAAACAAAGGTTTCCTCCTGGGTCTCCTTGTCTATATAAGAGAAATTGGTATCCCAAAACTCCATGCCGCCGATGCGCTTCAACTGTTCCTTTACTCTTCTGCGCATTTCTATCGCCCAGCTAAGATACTTGCTGATGTCTTCCTTGGTGAAGTTGCCATCCGGGTGCATCAGCTTGATAAGGGCAGACACCGTCTTTCTCACCGGTTTGGTATCACGCTGTCTCAGCTGTGAACCCAAAGTGAAATAATCGTCCAGCGCATTGGTATAGTTGTCCTTACGCAGATGATGCAGCATCTCGCTGAAGAAATCAGTACTGAAACCGATATGGTTGGTGAAGTTGGCTGGAGCAAACTTCATGATTTCCCATCCCGGCAGGAAGAAACCGATACGGTCCAGAAAGGCCGTATCATCGCTGATCTTGTCTGAAAAAGGACTAAACAGATGGCTCGTCTGCAACACCGTCTCCACTGGCTGGTTGATGTTACCATTCAGAATGATGGAGGCATTGGCCGATTTCTCGCCACTCTTACCGGCACGCGAGAACGATCCACTCTCCATGTAGTCTTTCATCAGCGGCACCACTTCCCTATCCTTAAACAGTTCATCGGTAGATTCATCGAAACAGACCGCATCCCATTTGCCCATGGCACCAATCTGACCATTGCTGTTGTTCACAAACAGAGAGGCAGCAGTACCCTGTCCGCCACTCACCAGCATGGAATAAGGAGACAACTCCTTAAACACGAAAGATTTACCCGAACTGCGTGGACCCAGTTCCGCCATATTGAAATTGGGCTCCACCAAAGGGATAAAGCGAGAAAGCAGAAGCATCTTCATGCGCTCCGTCATTCCCTCCGATTCCGGTTCATAGCCTCCACTTCTCAACAGCACGTTCAGCCACTCTTCGTTGGTAAATTCCCTGCGGGCTTCCACAATGCGGTCGAGGCTGAAATTAGAAAGCTGGATAGGACGAATCTTGGATACCACGAAAGGATAAATCTTGTTGCCTATCATCATGCTCGAATCATAGTCGATGTCGATGATAGCCCAGATGCCACCCATCATCATCTTCTCGTGCTGGATAACCAGACTCTCGTCGATATTCGCCTCACGGATATTGAGGTTAGAAAGTTCTGCCCAATATTTATCTTTCGATGCATCCAGACGGACGGAAATCTTGTCAATCACCTTGTAGGAACCTTCCTCCTTGATTTTCGACTGAACCACATTCGCCTCATCCGGATTCACATAATGTTTCTGGAGCACACGTTTCACGCTCTCCACTCCCTCCCTGATTTTTTCCTCATCGTCGGTACTGCAACTGTTGGCAAGCAGGTATTCCAATACGAATACAGGTACGTTGGCTCCCACCTTCACGGCACGGACGATGTCTTTTCTTACCACAAAGCCTTGGAACAAATCCAGGAGTTTTCTATCTAATTCTATCATTGTCTATCATGTTTTTGCCCTTTTACAGGCAACGTTTTAAAACAAGTCATCCAGGTCTCTTGATGATGCCGACTTCACCTCGCAGAAATCAATCTGCTCCTTGGTGGCTGCATCTACCAGAACCACCTTTATGTTTCCTGATGATGGCATTTCAAATTCATTATTGTCAAGCAGTTGCCCCGGTTTGATGGTAACAATCTGTGTCGATTTTTGCTGGCTTCCTTCATAGAGATGCAGTTCGATGCGGCGCTCCTGCTTGAAGACATCAGAAGATGATTCTGCCTGAATCTTCAACTTGAAGTATTGACCAGCCACATGCTGCAGTTCCTTCTTGTTGGCGATATTCACCTGCAGCGCCTCAACACCAGCATCCTTGCCAAACTCATAGATAGGAATGATGCATTCCTGCGGTGTAAAGCCACCATGTGCATAGCCGTAAGCTCCCTTGGTTACAAACGGCTTGTCGGTCTGTGCATAATACTGATAGGCTGATCCGCAGAAATCATCCTGTCGGGCTATCAGATTTACGGAAGAAGGAGTCAGCTGATCGTTAGCCAGACAGAATCGCTCATCCAGTTTCTGGATGTCACCATGCGGAGCTGGAATCTTGTCAGCCTCATCCAGGATGCCCGTAATAACGAAGCCGTGGTCGGCTGTTACATACACCTTGGCATATCCCATATCCAGCAGGTTCTCTATTTTTTCGGCTATCTCCTTCTCATAATTATTGATGTCCTTCAATGCCGCCAACTGCTTCTTCTCGCCCACCTGGTCTATATCACCATACATCAATACAAGATGCTGGGCGGTGATGCTACTGTTCAGTTTGTCTGCCTGTATCACCTCAACATCAGGCACCTGAGTCTTGAGATGGCCATAGCGGGCCTGTGCCGAGAGTTCCACGCCTTCACAGCCAAACAAGGCACTCATGCCGTTTTCCGTAACGGATGGGAGCATGGCGAAGGCATAGTCGTTAGACTTCTTCGATTTGGCTTGCTGATAGATGGTTTCGGCGATTTCCAGTCGCAGACCATCGCATACCAGGATGGCGATTCTGCCCTTACCCAAGAGTTTTTCCTTCAGCAATCCTTGCTGCGAAGGCTGGTAATCCTTTGCCAAAGCAAACCATTTATCCAAGAGTTCCTTTTCTGCCTGCTCATAGAGATACTGGAAAGGGCGTAGCCATTTCTCATCGTGCAGCCAGGCTGCATAGAGATGGCGCACAGCCGTATCAAGTACCGCAAAATGAGCACGGTAATAAGTGGCGAAATCCTGTAGGGAAGCCACCTTGTAGAGTTCACCGTTCTTGAATTCCACGATGGTCTTTACATCCTTGAGCCAGGCTGCCTTATAGCTTACAGCCTGTCTGCTCTGGATGCGGGCATCGATATACTGGGTATAGCCCGCCAGAAATTCTCCGTTTTCTATGGCATGGCTCAGGCGCTTGAACAGGGCATGGTCTAATGCCAGGAATGGATGGTCGGGATGAGCCTTCAGCGGATCAGCCTCCTTCAACCTGGTATATCGGGCGATGTAGTCTGCCATCATTGCATCCATATCATGCCTACTGGTACACCTGTGATAGATAGAGAGCAGGGAGGCTGAAATCTGATTGCTGACCAGACCATCAAAGATGGCATCCATCACAGTCTGAGCCAGCACCTCTGCAGGCTGTTCCGTCTGCGGTTTGCCTATCATGGAAAAGACTTCGGCAGTGAATATCTTCCATACATCCTTGTCCATGTTCTTGGCAGTAGATGCAGGTGCGGCCAGCAAATCCATCAGGAGCTTGTCGGTTTCCATCGGCTTGTTCAGCCCCATGACTATGCCCTTCCACCAGTTCAGGCTTTTTCCCTTACTCAACTTGGCAGCCACCAGCAATTCCGCCTTTGGCAACTGCGTATTGATCTGGATGGCATCAAACAAATGCTTGCGGATGTAAGTTTCCATATCATCAAGCACGATGCAACCTTGCGTCTCGGCATATTCGAGAAGGAAAGTCAGTTCACCCTTGCTTCTCTGGGTATAAAACACCACTTTCTCGCCAGCATGATGAGTCTCTGCCTCATACTTCGCCTTGATTTCATCCAGGTCAGAGCTGGCTACAGGCAGCAGCAAAAACTGAGAAGGAAGATAATTCAAGAGGAATTTTCCTTCTTTCCTGGCATCGGTCACTACGACTCGTCCCTCTCCTGCCGCTGCCTTGTTTATATCGTCAATGAACCATTTGTCTATCATTGTTATTTATTCTTTTTAGTTTTACCAATCTGCATTGAGATATTTCTTCAGCTGTCCGTTGTTGAGCACCTCGTAGCTCAGCAAGCCGGCTTTCTGTAGTGGGGCTATGTTCTTGCCCACACCGTCGTCGAGCTTCGGGTCGTAGCCGCTGGCAAGGAGGGCATCTATCTTGTCGGCAAACAGATGTAGTTCCTGCAGCTGTTCCTTGATTTCGGCTGCCTCTATCTTGCCGTTTGCCGTGGTTGGGTCGATGGCGGCAAGGCGGTCGGAAAGACCGCTCTCCCGGTTGGCGAGATACACGCTCTTGATGCGGAAGAGGGTGTCGCGGCTCCAGGTGTAGATGCTTACGTAGAGGTCAATGGCAGAATGACCGCTTGCCGGGTCACCACTGGTAAGATGCCAGATGAATGGTGTCTTTGGCAGATACATAAAGAGGTTGAGATGGTCGCTGAGTTGCTGGAAGAACTTTTCATACAGATACTTTCTCAGACTCTTACCGGTGCCCAGGTTCATGCAGAGCAACTGCTCTATCTGCGAGATTTGCGCCCCGCTATAGCCTCGTTCCACCAGTTCCTGCTCAATGCGTACATCCAATGGCTCCTCACCCATACGTTCACAGAGTGGGATAACGCCATCGTCATCTTTCTTCAGGATGGCACGGATTACGTCGGTTATCAGCTCAAAGCAGAGGCTTTGGGTTCGCTGAGGCGGAAGCACCCCGGCATGGCGGAACTGATACCATACTTCAATAGGGTTCATGCGATGGTTGTCGCTGTTGCAGAACTCTTCCCAGCCATAATTGTTCTGATAGAGCTTTTCGAAATCAGTGATTTGTGGCTGCTCGTTGTCGATGGCAAGCGAATCCAGATGCTCCCAAACTTCTGCTGAGGCTGGGAACTCGGTGTTTTCTTCCTTCAACCAAACCTTGTATGCCTCCAAGGCTGCCTGCGATACGCTCAGGTCACCCACAGGAATGCCTTCCTTATCCAATACCATCTGGCGGTCGTGCTCACTCAACTCATAGACATCGAAGACGATACGGTTGACGATGGCCTCGTTCAAGAGGATTTGAGTCAAGAGAGCATTCTCATAGTTGTAGTAACGGGTGAGCTCAGACTCTGGGGATGAGACTGGGGTGATTGGTGAGTGAGAATAGTTCTGCTCTACGACAGAATAGGTGCAAAGATGCTTTTTGATATCAATATTATTCTGCACCAAAACATCTACCATTTGCTCATTCTTTTCATTTGGACGTGCAAAAGGAACACGCTTTATATCTCCCTGTGTTACATTTACCGTAGGATTCAAGCTCTCCAACAAATAGGTTGATAATATTGTATTAAGAAATCCCAAATAGTAATTAATATTAGAATACTTCTCAGAAGGAAAGATACCAGGTCCAGCACCACTGATAATTTGGTTTGCAGGCAAATATCTAAAAGAACATCCACGTGAGCCACTACTACAATATGTCACACCTTCTTTGAAATAAAACTTTTCACTTTGCGGACGAGAACGTAATTTACCCTTATCATCAAAGAAGTTTTTAATTTCATAACCATTATCTTCCCAATTAACCTTTACCCAAAAATTGCCGTACCACTTATTATATGGTCCACCTTTAGGACAATCAAACCACTTTGAAATATCATTGACCTCCCACCAATAGCGGTAAAATCTAATATTGTCACCAGTTACCAAACCTTGAAGTACAAAGGTTATTTCTTCAAGACTTGCAGAACCAAACTTCTCTCTAAACTCATCAGAAATCCAATAGATAAAAGGCCATGACTTAATAGCCTTCAACTTATCTTGCGGAAGGAGATAGACATGCTTGTTCTCATTGTCTGCTACGATATCAGACAACGCTTCTAAGCAATATTGCTTCTTAAACTTTTCTTGTGGAGTTCTTGTATATTGGTCAAGAGAGATAAAAAGTGAATCATTCTTTTCAGACTTATCCTTCTCCAGAACATAGAAAGCAGGATCCACCATGACGCTACCAAAGAGATTACTCAATCCATATTCTACAAAGAGATTGATATGAGTCTGGTTAAGAATAAACTTGCGTACATCCTCAAACGTTTTGATATACATAAACGTCATAGGATGAATCATTCCCACCTTACCCAATTCATCCGTCAACTCGCAGCATCTCTTGATAAAGCAAGCATAGAGGTTGATGTTGAACTTCATCGGCTTTTTATAATTAGCCTCAGCAAACTCCTTCAGTTCCGGACCGAAATCGCTGCTGTCAGTATATGGCGGGTTAGCCACGGCGACATCAAACGACGTGGTAAGAATATCCAGGAAAGTCATGGCGTCATTCACCAATGAAAGACTATAGGCATTGCTGCCCTCTCCACCCCACAGTTGCACCTGCTTGCGAAGCATTTCTATCGCCTGGTTCTTGAAAGAGAAGAAATCATGAATCTGATAGTCATTAAAAAGATTACGCTCCTGCTTAGGCATCATCGCCTCAATCTTTTCCTTCAATCGGAGCAACGATCCAAACTTATGGGCATTGCAGAGGTCATTCCAGATATCCTTAATCACCTCTCGCTGCTTTTCATCCCAATGAGCATCGCCCATTTCAAATGTCGCCTCAATCGTCTCATAATCAGGCAAGGAGAAATGAGAAGACACCACATTGCAGAATGTCGGCATTTTGCCTCGACGGCCCTTCAGCTGCATTGCCTTGATAAACAGGGCTATCTGGGTAATCTGCACGGCACGCTCGTCCAAATCTACACCATAGAGATTGTGCTCTACGATGAGCTTTGGAATATCACGGCGACTGAAGTCGGCACCATAGTTCTCCATCTGATCTACATACATGTCATAGAACACGGAGAAGGCATAAATGAGGAAGTTACCACTACCGCAGGCAGGGTCGATAAGTTTGATATCGAGCACCCCATTCTCCTTAGGATGACGCACCTGCTGCTTCGGTGCATTGGCTATCAGATACTTGGTCTTGCCGGTTTCCTCATCAATCATAAAACGGCTGTCAGGATACATCTCCAGATATTGCTTGCCCAGGGTATTATCTACCAGGAACTTGACTACCCACTGAGGAGTATAGATCTGACTCTGGAGAAAAACCTTATCATATTCTATTTTCTCTCCACTCTCCTTGAGCTGCACCTTTTCTACGGCATTGAAGTTCTCATACATCCAGCCCAGGATATCATCCCCCTTCCAGATATCCTCGCCGCACTGCTCATCCAGTTCGATGCTGTTGAAAGCCGTGATAATCTCGTCGAGTTCATCGGCAGTAGGCAGGATAGCATAAGGATGGTCTGCCTTAAAGAGCGGAATACCGAAATCATCGAAGAGTTCAGCAAACTTATCTCTCAGGAAGTTTTTCAGTCCCATTCGTTCAGCAGATCTCTCCTCAGGGTGCTCTTCGAGCCACATCTTGTGCGAATAAGACAGATTGCCATGTTCTGCACGTCGGCGAATCACCTCAGGAAAGAGTTCACGGTCTTCCATCACCTTCACAGCCGCCAGTCGGTTGAAGAGTGTAAAGACACATTCCTTGATAGCCTCCTTTCGAGCCTCAGCATAATTGCCCATCGCAGCCTGGTGTGTAGCGATGATGGTATCGAGCACACGTCGTTTAGGCTGCTGCTCATCCGACAGCGTCTCCACCGGCATTGCCTCCTCCTGCAATCCCAGTCGAGAGAATCTATTGTCAATGGCCTGCTGTATCAGGCCTCTAATTTTCAGAACATGGTCTATCAGTTTCATATCTATTGTATTTTAAACTTTTCGAAATCTATTTAGTGCACAAAGATACATAAAATATGGGAAATAATTCAAAGAAAAAGCTAGAAACTTAAAAAAGTACGCAGAAACTTTTAGTTTCCACGCACTTTCATAGAAAATATTTAAGGTCTAAACCTTACTTTTGGATCGTATGATTTCAACAGAGGACCATATTTTGAAATTTCAGCCTCTGTCATCAGACGAGCTTGGGCAGATAAAACAAGATGGCCATCTTCATCAATCGTGCATACATGGACATGAACAACTCCCTTAGGAAAAACCTTTCCATCTGGATTTATATGCATATGCCCCCAATCAAAAATCAACATTTTTCGATTGCCAACATTAATAATGGCCTGCATAACCGCTCCATTTTCATCTGTAGAAAAATACATGTCAGAAGAATCAGGAAATATAGGCAGACCTGCATGTTGTCCAGCAGGATCTGCATTCATTTCCATAACCCGTCCGATAATGCCATTTATCTCATGAACAGCCCAAGCTGTACTATCCTCAAACAAATATGATGAAAATCTATTTGTCGAGTTATAGAGTTTTTGATTTCCCATACATTCAATAATTATCAAAATTATGATTATACTGCATCCCGTTATAATTACGCTTCCGCAACCATTGGAAAACAGTAATACTACTATCCAACAATCCCATATCCTTTAGATTGGCATTCAATGCTTGGGCAAGACTCATGAAATGAAATTTCTCAGTTTGTCCTGCTCGCCCAATTACGTACTCATCATACATACATCTATAGATATAGAGATGGTCATCATTATCATTCTCCCAAAGAAGCAAATCATTGCCTATAGTTGGACAAGATTCTTGCTTATGACGTAACTTCTCAAAAAAGTCACGCTCCTGACTAGACAGATAGTTATCTATCATGCCATTAAACAGCTTCTTGTCTTCCTTCAATAATACATGAATTTGTGTTTTCATTGCTTCTAAAATTTTTCGTGATATGATCAGGTATATAAGTAACTGGAAGTAATGATGAGAGATTATCTGGATATTTACCTCCATAGACAATAAGCCTTGTTGGTTGCTTTTGAGCAATCAATTGTTTAACCGCATGATGCCAAAGAATATCAGCTGACTGACAAAACGAATGTCCGATGCCACAAACGGCAATAATACTCTTTTCAGGAAGTCCCTCAAAACAGTATTTCAGAGAATTCGCATCCCCCCAACTAGCCACAGGTATAACCTGTAAACCACATTTTTGCCAATAAGCTGCAATGAAACGAGAACGATATACGTTCTGTATGTTCATCTGTTTAGAAGGCGCATCAACATACAGGGAATAATCAGGTGCAAAAACATACGCAAATTTTTGAATTTTGCTGGTTATCAACTCCAAATTATCCCAAATCTTACAAAACTTATAATCATCAAGGAAAAAGTGTAATGCAGTATCTTTACCATTACTTTGCTTACGATTAGTATAAGCACACATCTCAAAATTACAATCACCATTATAAGGTTGCAACACGGGAAACTCATTTTCCGATGTGAACTTCATGCCAACAGATAGATGCATATTATCTACTGTCAATTTACGCTGCTCAGTTTGTGACAACTGAGCAATCAACTTACTTTTCCCTCTATTTGTGTGGTCCAATTGATACTGTTCTTTCGAAGAGAACAGAGAAGGAGGATTGGACGAAATCTGCAAAAAACAATCTTTCTTATTCATGAAATCTTATTTTTTTTTAAAATTAAACAAAAAACATTATCGATTTCCGGAAAAGGATGCTGATTTGCCAAATTATTAGTAATTTTGCAGCACTTTAAGAAAAATCGCATTTCCGAGCATTTTGTAAGACTAAAGGTTTTACCATCGGGAAGCTGAACCTCTATGTCCCTATGTTATCGCCAAATAACATAGGGATTTTTCGTCTTGTTATCCTTTCTTTTTATGCCATAGCATTCCTCCTATTTCTTTTTCGCCTTCCAACTATGAATTCGCTTATCGATTTCATCTTTTGGCAAACGAGTATTAATATTCTTGAGAGCTTCCATCCTTTCAATGGCAGTCTCACTATCAATGATGTCGTGGTCTAATAACTTATCGAACAGATAAAGAATTCCGTGAACTTCCACTTCATCTTTCTGAACAATTTTTCGGAGTTTACCATCTCCGGTTAAAAGAGAACAGCCCATATCTTTAGCCAGTTTCCACACAGAGCAATCCTGAATACTTGCATTAGAAATTTTTGAAGCTTCCATGCGCATAACAGCCAGCTCAACCATTTCTTTCGAAGAATGCTTTTTTACAAGCAATCTTCCTTCCTCCTCAAAGACTCTTATAGCCTCTTGCTGCTCGGCAATCAACAACTCATGAATAATCATGTCTGTTGTATGGATTTCCCAAGGCAACTTGAAGAAGTCGGTAAGCAAATCCACGCTTATCAAGTCTATGAATATATTTGTATCACTTACGACTATCTTCTCCATTGGCTATATTACATTAACGGTATCACGAACAGTAGTAACTGAACACTTCAGCAAAGAAGCTGCTTTAGAAGCCGTAATCAATTGCTGTGCCAGCGCACTATAGACCATTGCCTTGAAACGAGAAACCTTTTTCGTCTGCAATTCGAGGAAACGCTCTTTATCAACATCTTTCCCAAAAGTTTCCTTTTCCACATTTTTACGGATTCTGAAGCTCTTATATCTTTTCTCCGTAACAATGCCCTTCTGGTAGAGCTTATACATGATAGCATCTATAGATATGCCATAGGTTTCCTGCAAAAAGATAAGCTCATTTAGAGATATCTTATTCTTGCCTTCAAGTGTTTTCGCTATGACAGAAGTAGGCAATAACATTTCATTTGCGAAAGCATTGCACATATTTTCTATCTCGCGAGTACTTAATTTCTCTGAGAATTTATCATTAAACAATAAATGTCCAAGCTCATGCAATGCAGTAAATCTCTTACGCTCTGCCGTACCTATTTTACTGTTTAAGACAATTACAGGAAATTTCCCATTGATCATTCCACTCACGCCATCAAACCCATCAGGTCCTTCTGTGGTAATGAACTTAACCCCATTTGCCTCTAACATATCCTGTACATTAGCGATAGGGTCAGAACCTAACTGCCACTTATTGCGAACAAATTGTGCATACTTAACCATATCATTATAGCTCAGCAACACTTGTTCGCAAGGAATTCCTTCAAAAGAATCACCTTCATCACCCAAGATTTCTTCGATCTCAAGATAGCGTTCGATTTCATCCTGGATATTCACCTTTAATGCCTCGATATCTTTCGTTCCAACACTCGCTTTTTTGCGAAAAGAAACTTTCATTTCCTGTACATCAAATGCAAATGAACGGAAGAAATAATCTAAATCCACACGAAGTGCATCAGCCAAAGCTATGAGAATCGTGCTGGACGGCATCATCTTGGCAGCCTCGTATTTTGAGATTGCCTGCTTGGAAACTGAGCCATTTAGCAATCGGCTCAAAGCCTCCATAGAGATCTTTTCTTTTACTCTCGCCTGACGTAATCGCTTAGCGAAAGTTTCCATTTCGTTCAACATATTTATAACTTTAACTAGTTCTGTTGACAAAGGTACGAAAATTTTCCTAATGTCAACCGATTTTCCATTTAAAAATGCAACTTGTTAACATTATATAACTATTTATTCCTCAAAATCAACCTCATCGTCCTTACCCATCTTACCCACAAGTATGAGTTGCTGCTGAAGCCAGCTACGAAACTCAGCTACAGAGCATTTGCCATGAGGCATCTTGGAGCGCATCTTATATACCTTTGGTTGAGGTACAGGCTGAGGTGCGGGTTGTGGCGGGATACCAGGAGCAGGATTTGGCTGAGGCACCGGATTTGGTTGAGGTTTTGGAGCTGGATTCGGGTTGGTGGTGTTGATTTCCATCTCCCAAATGTCCAGGTTTTGTGCATCATTCTTTACCTGCTGCAACTTATACTCCATATCTCTGAGCTGCATATTGATATTGCGGCAGCGGATGCTCCATCCATCGCCCAGACGGGCATCAATGGCAGTAAGCTTCTGATAGCTCTGCTCTAGTCCTTTCACCTTATTATATATAGACACATTCCACTCCTCTGGATAAGCACTACATTTCTGGCGCAAAACATAAGCCCTGTTGAGCAGCTCTACACAAGCCTCTGAAAGCTGTTCGGCACTATGCTGCATCAGATGATAATAGAGGTCCTTGATTTCCTGGGTGGTCTGTCGCATCATCTGCGCATTGCGAACCAAGTCACTCTCACGAGCCTGACGCCAAAGGTCACGCTTCTGGTTGAAGGCGGGCATGTCACAGCCCGTCTTCTCCAGCTCATCCTTTACTTCGGCGATAAATTCTTTCTCATCCTCAATCTCGTCAAACTGGGTATCGATGAAATGCAGGTCTTTCTGCACACGCTCCAAGGCTTTGATATACTCATCGGCTTCATCAAGGAAGTCGTTCGCCATATTGAGATAGTTGGTATCTGTCACCGTCTTGTTGAAACGGTTGAAGATGGCACGTGCCTTGACCGATGTAGGGAACAAAGCCGCCATATCCTCATCGCTCTCTATCTTGTCATAAACCATTTTTGACAAAGCCTTTGACAAGGTGCGGATGCAATCTACTATCTCGAAATCATTCTTGTTGTAATTAGGCTGATCCTCAGAAGGGAGAATCTTCTTATACTTACAGTCTTCCTTCAGAATGTCAACGATTTCCTGGCGATCCTTGTAAGAAAGCGATTGCAGTACAGCCTTGAAACTTGCCTTTTCAAAGATACGAACACCATCGAAGACCTTGCTGACACCTTCATCTGTGGCTGAATGAAAATCCTCGCCACCATACTTGACGATAATCTTGTTGCCACGAAGCAAGGCTGCAAGGGTGGTTACCACTACACCATAGGAATAACCCGTAGGAGGAGCCAGGAGCTCACGCTCCAGGTCAACACCCGTCTTGAACGACTTGCAGCGATTCAGAATTTCTGTAACCACAGCCAGATTATCACCAATAAACTTGCCTGATGTATCGAAGAACCGGAATTCCTCGGAAGGTCCGAAGAGCTTGGACAGTTTGGCAACAGGCACAGTTAATGCCTGCTTGGCAATGGAATCATCCAACGTAGCTGTTAAACGACGGGTATAGACATTGCCAGCCATTCTGCGCTCTACTCCCTCCAGTTCCTTGAGACAGTTTTCCTCAGTCAACTGGTAGGCATTATAGGCATAGACAATGATTCCTTCCTGATAGGCACGGCGTACCAAGTCCTCCAGCTGTGTCTGCTTGTCGCCACGGGAATCAGTAATGGTACGCTGCACCTTCTTCTCCTCATCGGTAGAATAAGTCTTGGTGTCGATATAGTCTATGCGCAAGAGTTCTGCTGCCAAATCGAGAATCTGCTTGGCGTAGGTATTCGTCGGAATTATCGACATCACGCCTTTCTCGTCTTGAGTATCCTGCTTGATCTGTGCAATCACCTGTTCCCTATCCTCATAGAAAACATCATAGAGCACCACCTTCATGTAGCGTTCTGTCTGGTTGGCAAAGTTCTCGCCATTACTGGTTTCCACACAGAAACTGTACTTCACCCCATCCAGCGTAAAGCCCTGTGCCGCCTTCACCAGGCGCAACTGCTTCATACGGCTGATGATTTCAGCCTTCTGACGATAGACAGGAATCTCGTACTTGCTCATATCGTCGATAATCTGCTGCTCTATCTGACTGGTGATGCGATACTGGTCGGCTGTCTGGAGAAGCACATTGTTCTCTACCAACAGAGCTACGGCACGCTTCACCTCGTCCAGAATCTCATAATACTGTTCCGGGCGGCGCGCATACGAACTGGTGATATTCTCTACCGTGGTACGGGCATCCGACTTGGCAAGGAAATAGATGACCTGCAAGAGTTGCTTGCCTTTCACAATCTTAAAACTGCCATCAGCCTGGATATGGTCTTCAGCCTGCTTGTAACGGATGCCGAGTGACACAGGAACATTATCCATTGCCTGATTACAGAGTTCCACAGCCGATACATGGGTATAAACCTCCTCCTCGGTCATTGACTCCTTCTTCAAGACATCGAACACCGACATCAGCATACCACGGGTACCAATCTGGCTGGTCACCGTATCGCGAGAACCAAAGAGGAAATACTGCAACATAGTAAACTGGTGCTCAAAGAAAGGATAGTAATCGGCATAAGTTTCGCCATCCTTGGTAGCACTCAGGGCGAGTCCTGAAATATTTGTAACCGCCTGAATCATACCACTGTTCTTGGTGAAATATTTCTGGAGTTCCAGTTTGCCTGCATCGGTTTTATCGAGCAGTCGCTTGCGGATAATCTTATCGATTTCTTCGGCAGCAATAGGGATACGGGTCTTAAATCGGGCTTCTACCTTGTTGAGCAGATGCAGGTTCAACCCAGCCGCATTGAGCACATCATTGAAAGCCTGCTGGGCGATGCCCACCGTCCAGACACGGTTGCCCAAGGCTGAAAGTGATTCAGAGAGACCTTCCAGGTCGAGCAGGTTGATTTTCTTCTGGGTGATGGCTTCGCTCACCTCATCAATGAAGAAAACAATCTTTTCCTGAGGATGCTTATCCAGATAAAGGGAAAGATCCTCCTTCAGTTTATCGGCATCGTATGAACTGATACGTTCTTCCACCATAGCCTTGGTTTCCACGAAGTTTTCCTCGCCAATGATAGCACTAATCGCCTTCTTGAAAACAGGCACTGTGGTCATCATATTGCGGCGAAGATTCTGCCATTTCTTACCATTGTTCTGCTCTTCTACCTTCTGGAGGAAGGCAGCATATTGACCACCCAACAAAAGATGATATTCCATGAAACCAATCCAGTTGGCCATCAGACCCAGCGAGAGCAGGAACTGGCTCATCGCCATATGAGCTATGCCCTGCCTGTTATCTACCTTTGCAGAATCGAACAAAACTACCTGGTATTTCGACTTGGCAAGAGAATCTATCTGATTCCTGATAAAGTCCTCATTCTTGAGTCCCACCAGCTTATGGGAAAATCTCTCCCGGAAACTGGTACCTTGAATAGACGGGTTTTCTATCAGGAAGCCCAACATCTTGGCAAAGTAAGACTTACCCGAACCATAGAAACCACTGAGCCAGACACCCGTTTCCTTCATATCAGAGGTAAACCTGTCGAGAAAATCAGACAAGTGGGTAGCAAGACTCTCGGTAAGGATAAAACCATCGAGTTCTTCCTTTACTTCATCCTCGCTCTGCAAATTGAGGTCGATTACATTCTTGATGTCATTGTCCAACTGGATGGACAGAATATCTTTGATTTTCATCTTTATTGTTAGTTTGTTATTTGATGACAATGCAGCGATACTTAGAGGCAGGCTGCTTGCCGAGGAACATGATTTGGTCGCCTTCGATAGTGGCAGGATAGAACACCACGAGCGGAATGTGTGAGTCCATCACCGCCGAATGCTCCATGATGTTGATATTCGAGAAATTCATGCCATAAAGCGCACCCGTATGTACAAGTACCGGCACTTTTCCTTCAGCAAACACCTGCTTAATCCGTTCGATGAGTGCGTAAAAGAAAGTACCTTCTTCAAAATTCTGACTGAAGAATACTTCCTGGCCGAAATCCTTGTAACTGGATTCAAAGATGTCTATGCCTGCTTCATCCAGGAACAGTCTGAAACTTTCACGCACATCAATGAAGCTATATCCATCCGTCAATTCCTCACGGGCCTTAGCCACATAGGCATCCTCGTCTCTGGGTGGATAAACAAAAAGTATGCTCTTTCCACCATTACATTTGCCTGCTATTTTCACAATGTCTTCCTTGAGCGTTGCTGTCAGCTCATTAAAAAGGCGATTGTGCTCTATATCGAAAGTCTGCATCATTGTCATATTATCATTTCACAATTGAATTCTCTGTTCTTTACTCTTTTTCCCTTACTTCTATCTTCACCTCATCTCCTATCTGGGTAATATTCCAGAAAGGCATGAACTCTATGCGCTTCAGTTTAGCGATGAGAGAAGTTTTATCATAGAAGCTAAACACCATCATCGGATTATCCAGACTGTTTTGGGCAGGAAACATCGCCATTGCCATTCTTATGAAATAAGCAAACAGTTGCGAAGTCATCGGCGGATAAAGGATTTGCTTTCGGATGGCTCCATCTGCCAACCCCAGTTTCTTCAAGATGGTGAGATATTTAGATGCGCATATCTTCAAAGTGGCTTCCGACCAATTGAACTCTCCTTTTTCCGTTTCCTTGATGTGATGGAGCAAGGCAAGGACATCGAGAGCCGACAATGTGGTTCGCCCCTGATAGACAGCCTGCATAAACACTTCTTCTGAAATTCTTCTGAAGAGCAGGTTGCCATATACGATTTGCCAATAAAGCACCATCAGTTTCTCCTGATAGGAGATTTTTTTTGAAGACAAAGCATTCAGAAAAAGCTGCTTATGCCTGTCGTTGGAAAAAGTCAGAATCGCCGTTTTGATGGCAGCCAGGAATCGGGTGAATGTCTTGTGGGTACGGAAAGAAAAACTTCCCTGTCCATCGGGCATACGCCCCATGTATTCGCAGATGAAATCCATCATCGACGAATAATCGGGAATACTCCCCAAGACATTTACACTTGAATCATATTTTATTGCCATTTTATTTTCTCTTATTTGGGTGTAAAGGTACGGAAAATATTTCATCTAAACAAATAAAACGAGAAAAAACTTATGCTTTTAGGATTACAAAAGTAGATTATTCCTTCCATCTTAATAAATTAAACCAGAGAGTTAAACTATCATCAAACCTCACGCTTTGGAACGATGTGAATACTTAAACCCTCTCATGTAGCATTATTTTTTTTCTAAAACTAATGCCACTATTGCCACGCTATAAGATAGCTAACTGATATTCAACAATTTAAGCGTGGCAATAAGGGCATTTTCTGTTGTCACCAATTGCCACCTAATGCCACGCTACGGCGAAAAACAGAGGAGTCGCTGCGGAAAACACAGAAATATCGAAGAAAAGAATATTTTTTCGACGAAAAACATTAAAAAAGTGGAGAAAAGACTTGCACTTGCCAACATTTTTTGTATCTTTGCACTCAGTAGGAAAAGTTCCTGCCGATTCCACCTAGAAGCTTATGACTCCTGTGAAACCACTTTTTATACTTAGAAAACCATAAGCTAATGACACAAGCAGATTTAGTAAGGCTTTACTTCGCTAAAGGAGTTGTTTACAACTCATGGAGCTATTGCTTCAACGAGCAATGCCCCCTGGCACAGGAATGTGCACACTATCTATCCGGAACTTACAAGAATCCGGAACAGACCAATGGTTACGCCATCTATCCCGATGCCTATCACGACAAGAAATGCGAACATTTCCTGCAACTCCGTCTGATGAAAATGGCATACGGATTTGAGAAGATTCTTGACGAACTGAAACGCAAAGATGAAGGAAGTTTCAGAGTACACATGACTTCCTACTTCGGAAGCAGCACTTCATACTATCGCTATAAATTAGGACAAACAGGACTCGTTCCTGAACAGCAACAGTACATCCTGCAATGGTGTAAAGGACGTGGATACACCAATATGAGGTTCGACCGATATACAGAAGAGGTTAACTACTGATAGCCAGTGACCATGAGGACCTGTACCCACGGCCATGAGCAACTGTGCCCGAGACGATAAGGAAATACAACCACGGACATGAGGACTCATACCCGAGACTACGAGGACTTTTACCCGACACAGCCGGGCAAAAGTACCCAAGGCCTTGGGCAAAACTGGGCAAAGTCTCGGGTTAACATCCCTGATGCCTGGAAGCAGAATCCAGGTCGTCAGTTGCATCCGGAAAGCAATGCTATTAACAACCACAAGTAACATCATATCAATAATTTAGCAGAAGTATGAAGTTTACCATTACAAGAATCAACAGACAGAACAAGTTGATGGTCAGTACGAAAACCGTTGACAGTTTTCTAGAGCGCATCGCCAAGGACGATGTCAAGCAAAGTGTCGCCAGATTCAGAATGAGCGTGCCGCTGATGGAAGGCGATTACCAGTACTATAAAGGCATCAGAGAATGGCAACACGTTTATCCTGCCGCTGAATTCAGCAAGGACGAAAGTGGCAATCTCGTCTTTCAGAAATCGAACGGACTCGTGATACTCCACTTCACCAATCTCATGACGAATCAGGAAAAAGATGCCGCCAAGACTGCCGCAAGTCTGCTGCCGATGACCTTCGCTGCTATCGAAGGAGCCGACGGAAGAAGCCTCATCGTACTCGTCAACATCAGCAACGAAGAAGGAAAAATCCCGACAAAAGAGGAAGAAGCAGATTTACTCTACCAATCAGCCTACGAACAGGTAAAGACGCTCTATCAGGC
Organism: Prevotella sp. SGI.167; assembly: GCF_050313615.1. NCBI lineage: Bacteria > Pseudomonadati > Bacteroidota > Bacteroidia > Bacteroidales > Prevotellaceae > Prevotella > Prevotella sp. SGI.167. The sequence continues at coordinate 64,735 of NZ_JBNPLT010000019.1, forward strand.
GCAGGTTCATGCTACCATCAAACCAGAAAAGCCATCCCTGGAATCAAACTTCATGCTTACGATGGATGCTTCACCTTATTATAACAATAAGGCGGTGGCGATGCGCATTGCCTCAAACCAGTTTGCGGTTGCCACAGCACCCAAAAGCATCGACGACCTGAAAGCCTACGAAGATTATGAGTTTCTCTATCGCAAGGCATCAGAAGAGACGATGACAGAAATGAAAAAAGCCAACATCTCTTGGAAGAACGACAACGACCGATTCTTAGCCAGCCTCTCAGCCATCGCCAGCAAGCTCTGCGCCATGGGCCTCAACGAAGAAGAAACCTTTGTCCACATTCGCCGCAATAACTGGAGCAAGGTGGCAGAAGAGCAACTCCGTCAGATTGTAGGCACCGCTTACGATTCCCATTCCAAAGACAAGAGAGTGGAGAAATCAGCCTCAGCCAGAAAAGGACGTGCCGACATTCTGCAGATGATCAACTATCTGGAAAGCCGTTACCAGTTCCGCTACAATACCGTGATGAAATACACCGAATACCGTCCCAACAATTCATGGATAGGCGATTTCAAGCCGGTGGATGCGCGCGTGCAGAAGAGCATGACGCTGGCTGTTCAGATAGCAGACATCCACGTAAGCATCAAGGACGTAAGAAATTTTCTGGAGTCAGACCGCATCAGAAACTACAGTCCGATAGAGTCCTATCTCTATGACTGTCTGGGAAAATGGGACGGCAAGGACCGCATCCGTGCCCTGGCTCGGACCGTACCCACCAACAATCCACACTGGGAAGACTGGTTTTACACCTGGTTCCTGGGAATGGTAGACCAGTGGCGCGGCGTATATCGCAAACAATATGGCAACAGCACCATGCCACTTCTCATCTCCAAGCAGGGTTACAACAAGAGCACCTTCTGCCGCCGTCTGATTCCTGCCGAATTATCCTGGGGCTTCACAGACAATATGATTCTGTCAGAAAAGCGTCAGGTACTGCAGGCAATGTCACAATTTCTGCTCATCAATCTCGATGAGTTCAATCAGATTTCGCCACAGGTTCAACAGGGTTTTCTGAAGAATCTGCTGCAGTTGCCAACGGTAAAAATCAAGCCGCCGTACGGTAGCCATGTTGAGGAGTTTCCTCGTCTCGCCTCCTTCATCGCCACGAGCAACATGACGGACATTCTTTCCGACCCATCCGGCAACCGCCGTTTCCTGGGAGTAGAACTGACGGGACCTATCGATGTGAGTGGCAGACTGAACTATGAGCAGCTTTATGCGCAGGCGATGCAAGCTCTGGAGCGTGGCGAAAAATCCTATTTCGACGCCAAGGAAACTGCCATCATCATGCAACATAACAGACAATTTGAGCAGATTTCCCCTATCAAGCAATGTTTTCTGCAGGTTTTCGAGCCTGCAAGTACCCCAGAAAATGGCGAATATCTGATGACAGCCGCCATTTTCGACATTTTGAAGCAGAAATTCGGCTCCTCCCTCCAGGTTTCGAGTATACAGAAATTGGGCAGAGAGCTCCAGAATATCGAAGGATTGAAGAACCGAAGAACAAGATTTGGCACTGAGTATCTGGTAGTTAAAAAATAACCCACTCATTTCCTTATAAAAAAGAGCGTGGCAATGCGTGGCATTAAGTGGCAATAAAAAAAAACGCTTATTGCCACGCATTATTCACTTATAATCAGAGAGTTAAATGCATTGGTGATAGATGTGGCAATAAAAACAGAAAAACATTTCTTATTCGCTATGACGTACAACCAATGTAAGTTAGGCAAAAACCATTAATAGAAAATATCTATAATAAAATAGCCAATAACTTTCGTTTATCTATCATAAAAACCGTAACTTTGCACCAGAATTTTAAACGAAACAAGAATAATGATGGAAACAAGAAAAGAAATAGCAGCAGAAAAGAAGCGTTGTGGATCACACAACTGCACCCAGGCTGTGGTTTGTACCTATTATGATTATACGGGTATGGATGAAGAGACACTTAGAAATGTGGGCAATGCCTTTGCGGCAGGAATGGGTAATATGGAAGGTACCTGCGGCGCCCTAGTAGGAGCGGGAGTAGTATTAGGCCTTGCCACAAAGGATAAGGCTAAGTCTGTCAAGGCGATGCGACAGATCATGACCCAATTCCAGCAGCGCAACGGGGCTACCCAATGCAAGCTTCTCAAAGGGGTGGGCACAGGAAAGGTCCTCAGAGAATGCCCACTCTGCGTAGCGGATGCAGCAGAACTGCTGGAAGAACAATTGGATAAACTAACCGATAAGTAGAAGGCTATGGCAAAATACAAGGTGCAAAGCGAGCACGACCGTTGCGTGGCATGTACTCACCATCTTCTACCGTCCTAGAACCTGGTGTGTTTTCTGTCCGATGGGCAACATGACTCAACTCATCTGCAAGCTCAAGGCAAGATAAGCCCTGTACTTGACTGATGATATAAACAGAATAACGATATGAATTTTCAGCAACTGAAATACATTGTGGCACTCAACCGCTTTCGCAGAGGCGCATATCAATCTATATCAGAGAAGATTTCATCCGTGAGCGTATGCTGAATACCCTTGTCGATACCCTCAAAATGTTTATTCCGGAAGAGATGATGGGAGAAGGCATCAGAAAATATGGCATCAAGCTGTAGGACTTGGCGTCAAAAAGCCCCGATGCGTCTCGCACCAGGGCTTTAAAATGATTTTATTTGTTATGAAGTACAACCATAGTGGTTGACTGCGCCACAAGTCTATGGCGACTTTTGTCTTATGGGGAATGATGGGCCACAGCCTCATTTATTAGTCCCAACTTAATCCAATCGCTTTCTCATTTCAGACGGCGATATACCCATTTTTTGTGCCGAAGCCTTGATAGCCAACACCGTAAAGGCGAGGAGGTCAAACTCTGGGTCACTTTTCAGCAACAGTTCTCTATCTTCCATTCTTTACATAATATTGTATTTGGATGCAAATTTATAGATTTTCTCTGATATTCCACTCAATTTCAGAGTTAAATAAAAAAAAACAGCCCGATTTTGCCAAAATCTTTGCTGGTGATGGAAGAAGAATCATAAAAGTAGGAGTAAACAGAGGATTTCCGTGTTGACGAATTTCAATTCCATAAAGGTACGATTAGAACTCAAGAGGCGTGCTACACCCTGCTTGCGATATTTCTCATTTCAATTCCATAAAGGTACGATTAGAACATTCCTTATTGCGAATCGATTCATCAGATGCAATCTATTTCAATTCCATAAAGGTACGATTAGAACAAGCATATTTTGCACGCCTGGGAGGTTGCTCCGGAATTTCAATTCCATAAAGGTACGATTAGAACGTATTGCCAGCTTTATAGAGAATCATAAAATACTATTTCAATTCCATAAAGGTACGATTAGAACTCACATTCATTTCGGCGCTCACGGTGACGACTTCATTTCAATTCCATAAAGGTACGATTAGAACCTTTAGGATTTACTCTTACATTAGGTTTATTCTTAGTATTTCAATTCCATAAAGGTACGATTAGAACATCCTGCAGGCAAAGGTACTGCAGATCTAGCTGAATTTCAATTCCATAAAGGTACGATTAGAACCGTCTGCTCTTGATTTGCGAGGTCTTTTTTCTGCTATTTCAATTCCATAAAGGTACGATTAGAACCTTTGGCGGCTATAAAAGATAAGGGTACAACCAAATTTCAATTCCATAAAGGTACGATTAGAACTTCCTTGCCGCCTGCATTTATTTCTTTGTAAACTAATTTCAATTCCATAAAGGTACGATTAGAACGTTCGCATTTGTTTTAGTTTTACTCAGCTGTCTGATTTCAATTCCATAAAGGTACGATTAGAACCACCTCGCCACCACCTCGCCAGCGACCAGCGACCACATTTCAATTCCATAAAGGTACGATTAGAACAAGAAAAGGTGATACATCATGGAGCTGCTGAACGTATTTCAATTCCATAAAGGTACGATTAGAACATAAATTCCCTAAAAGTTTGCGCGTACCTTTGCGCCATTTCAATTCCATAAAGGTACGATTAGAACAGCTAGGTATCTAGTGAGTGTGTTCCTTATCCAGATTTCAATTCCATAAAGGTACGATTAGAACAAAGCTATTTCTTATATTTCTTAGCTTTACGATGATTTCAATTCCATAAAGGTGCGATTAGAACTATACTTCTTGTATAGACGGTAGTAGCGTTTCTGCAATTTCAATTCCATAAAGGTACGATTAGAACCAGACCATGATATGCATAAGTCACGTTTTATCGGATTTCAATTCCATAAAGGTACGATTAGAACTATAGCTTCGACAATGTCTCAAGGTTCTCAAATGTTATTTCAATTCCATAAAGGTACGATTAGAACTCAAATACTCATGCAAAACAGCATAACTGATGTAATTTCAATTCCATAAAGGTACGATTAGAACAGGCTTGTGCTTATCTCGCTTGTGCAATAATCAATAATTTCAATTCCATAAAGGTACGATTAGAACTGAAGTTCTCAGCTACAGCATTTCCGTTGCCATCCGTATTTCAATTCCATAAAGGTACGATTAGAACTGTTCCTCTCGCTCCCGTAGCCCCTTGTGGACCTTGATTTCAATTCCATAAAGGTACGATTAGAACAATAAGCGCGGAACAGCTTTTTTAACTCTTCTGCTGATTTCAATTCCATAAAGGTACGATTAGAACGATGATTAAGTACGCCATCGAACATTTTGATGAGCTTCATTTCAATTCCATAAAGGTACGATTAGAACTCCTTCGCGAGCAGATAAAGCAAGTATCTCAGCAGGATTTCAATTCCATAAAGGTACGATTAGAACTCCCGCCTCGTACTCGTCCTCTTCCTTCCCCTCCTGCATTTCAATTCCATAAAGGTACGATTAGAACAGCCAATCGCCCAGCCTTTATGTTTTGCGGCAACAATTTCAATTCCATAAAGGTACGATTAGAACCATACCCTGGCTATCATATAGAGAATACTGGCAAGGCTATTTCAATTCCATAAAGGTACGATTAGAACAAGCCAACGCACCAACATCATCAGTATTTCATCCATTTCAATTCCATAAAGGTACGATTAGAACAGTATGAGAAAGGTCGTGCAGAAGCTGGTCAGTACCTATTTCAATTCCATAAAGGTACGATTAGAACTCATTTATTGCAAAAGTGACACACCTAGAATTTCAATTTCAATTCCATAAAGGTACGATTAGAACATATAAATACTATGAAAAACACCGCTGCCGTCGCAATTTCAATTCCATAAAGGTACGATTAGAACGATTCTAATAATATGAATATTGGTGTAAATTTCTCATTTCAATTCCATAAAGGTACGATTAGAACTAACAGGAGATCGTAATACCTACAGCCGCGAACTTGTATTTCAATTCCATAAAGGTACGATTAGAACTAAGTATTTAAATCTTTCCTTATACAAGGAACACTACTATTTCAATTCCATAAAGGTACGATTAGAACATTGCTCAAGAAAATAATGCTTTCAATGAGCGTAATTTCAATTCCATAAAGGTACGATTAGAACTGTGAATGTTGTCAGGTGTCTCGTCAAAAGTCATATTTCAATTCCATAAAGGTACGATTAGAACTCCGAGGGAACGATTAGTAAAATATGCAATTCTCTATTTCAATTCCATAAAGGTACGATTAGAACTCTGGAACAATGCTTGCAATCCAACAAACATCACATCATTTCAATTCCATAAAGGTACGATTAGAACATTCAGCTCGCCAATGACCCTGATTTTGAAAGTCATTTCAATTCCATAAAGGTACGATTAGAACGTGCCATTCTGCAATACTCTTTTGTCCCCTCATAATATTTCAATTCCATAAAGGTACGATTAGAACAAAAGTGCGTCAAGTTATTGCCGAGAACTTCCCACATTTCAATTCCATAAAGGTACGATTAGAACGAGGGGCTGGAGCTGGTAGAGATTGCCGAGGGTGATTTCAATTCCATAAAGGTACGATTAGAACGACCCAGAAAAGTTACCCGATATAGCGAGAAATCATTTCAATTCCATAAAGGTACGATTAGAACTTCGTACTAACTCGGAGGCAAAGAAGTTTTTGCTTAATTTCAATTCCATAAAGGTACGATTAGACAATAGTTCGTTAATAATTCAATAATG
>NZ_JBNPLT010000020.1:0-65827 GCF_050313615.1 Prevotella sp. SGI.167
AAAAGCCATCGCCATGGTTGTGCGGGCTGGGACCGCCTGGGAATAGCAGTTAATAGTTTACTGTTAATAGTTCACTGTTGATTTTGTAGTAATTGGCTGATAACTTGCAGATTTCTTGTGATTTTCTTGGTGGATTCAAGAAAAAAGCGTAATTTTGGCGGCATCTAACATAAAATACAAAAGTATGGAAGGAAATAAATATAAAATAACAGAAGATAATGCTGAGGCTGGTATGGTTGCTGAGCCAACTCCAGTCGTAAGGCCTCCTTTGTCTGTTCAGGAAATGAGACATTGTCTTATGGATGCAATATATTCTTCTAAGGATATTGATAAATTATACACCTGCTTAGTTATTCTTAATGGTAAGCCGGTAAAAGAATATCGTAGTAAATATCGTACTAAGACGGATGCAGAACTTTCCGCAGAGTTGTCACAATTCCCATCTTGGGATGAAATGGAACGTCCTGATTTGTCGAATATTGATTATCGGCAGTATAAACATAAGAAATCTCCAAGAACAATTAAAGCAATATCAAAATGGCTGTAACTAGAGTGCTCGTTACTTTGATTATGTTGTTGATGAAATTATCAAGAATGTAATTGGTGGAAAAGATGAATAATTGATATGTAATGGTGGAATTTTCTCTGTTTATGATAAATAATAGGAGATAAGATTATGGCAATAGCTATTAAAACAATTCCAGTATTGACTGGTGATGTTGCTGAGCGTTTTATAGAGATTGCAGAGAGTAGTAGAAATACGCCTACAACTGTAACCCCTGAAGGTGCACAAGATGCAATCCGTCGTATGATGGAACGCTCAAAAAATGCAAAGATTAAACTTCCTCTTTAATACCTAATATATGAGAAACACAAAAGGATAAGACTTTAGATTTTTAATTATATACAATAAGATGGGCTGAGCTTTGAATAAAAGATCTGCTCATCCTGTTGGCTTATTTGCTTTTTAAATAAGGTAATGGACTGATTAACACAGATGATGGTACTGATTAGCAGATACTACCATCCATTTATAATATTTAATTTATGAATTCAGAGAGTAAAAGTAAATTCAATCTTTGGCTGTCTGAACATCCGGAGTCGTTTCATCCTAGTGATGAGGCCCGAATGTTCGACTTGGTCAATACCCTTTATGAAACGGAGGAAAGTGTTTGTATTGATGAAATTTTCAGTGGTTTTACCAAAAGTCATCCTGCTTATAACAAGGAGGAGGCGATGAGATTGAGCGACAAGTGGGAGGACCAGATCTCGCTCATCCTGAGATTCCTGGATTGGAAAAAACGAATCAATAAATAACAAATTTAAAAGAGAGTAACGGAATTATGTGTGGAATTGTTGGATATATTGGTCAGAATGATGCTTATCCTGTCCTTATCGATGGCTTGAAGAAGCTGGAATATCGTGGATATGACAGCGCTGGTGTGGCATTGATTAATAGTCAGAATCAACTGAATATTTACAAGACAAAGGGTAAGGTGATTAACCTGGAGGCGATGGCTGCCGAGAAGGATTGCAGTGGTCATGTAGGTATCGCTCATACCCGTTGGGCTACCCATGGTGAGCCTTCTGCTACCAATGCGCATCCTCATGTGAGCATGAGTGGTGACTTGGCGATGGTGCATAATGGCATCATCGAGAACTATCAGGTTTTGAAGGAACAGCTTATTGAGAAGGGCTATGAGTTTAAGAGTACTACCGATACCGAGGTGCTGGTGCAGCTGATTGATTTCTACTACCAACAGAATGGCAAGGACTTGGTTTCTGCCGTTTGTCAGGCGCTGAACGGTGCCATCGGTGCTTACGCCATTGCTGTTGTCGAGAAGAATAACCCTAGCCATCTGGTGGCTGCTCGCCAGTCTAGTCCGCTGGTAGTTGGTGTGGGGATGGATAATATGGATTTCTATATCGCCAGTGATGCGACTCCTATCGTGGAGCATACGGATAAAGTGGTGTATCTGGAAGATGGTCAGATTGCTGACGTCAGGGTAGGTGAGGAGTTGAATATCATCAACCTGGAGCATTCGGCATGTCATTATGATATCAAGACCGTGGATCTGGATATCAGCAAACTGAGCAAGGGTGGTTTTGATCACTTTATGCTGAAGGAAATTTATGACCAGCCTAACTGTCTGAAGGATTGTATGAGTGGTCGCCTCTTTGCTGACAAGGAACATCCTGAGAATAATCGCATTGTTCTTTCTGCGCTTCGTGATTATCGTGGCCGACTGGTTCAGGCGAAGCATATCATCATCGTGGCATGTGGTACCAGCTGGCATGCCGGACTGATTGGTAAGCAGCTGATTGAGAAGATGTGCCGCAAGAGAGTGGAGGTGGTGTATGCCAGTGAGTTCCGCTATGGCGACCCTGTGATTGAGCCGGAGGATGTGGTGATTGCAATCAGTCAGAGTGGTGAGACGGCGGATACCTTGGCGGCGATTAAGCTGGCGAAGGAGAAGGGTGCGCTGATATTCGGTATTGTGAATGGTGTTGGTTCTTCCATCGCCCGTGAAACGGATACGGGTATCTATATCCATGTGGGTCCAGAGATTGGTGTGGCAAGTACGAAGGCATTCACCGGTCAGGTAACGGTTCTTACACTTCTAGCCCTGGCCTTGGGACATGAGTTGGGAACCCTAAACAATGCTGACTACTATCAGATGATAGAGGAACTTTCTGAGATTCCGCAGAAGATGGAGAAGGTGTTGGAGCAGGCTCCGATGATCAAGGATATTTCGAGAATGTTTACCTATGCGCACAACTTCCTGTACTTGGGGCGTGGCGTAAACTATCCTGTGGCAATGGAGGGTGCGTTGAAATTGAAGGAAATCAGTTACATCCATGCCGAGGGCTATCCTGCTGCCGAAATGAAGCATGGTCCTATTGCTCTGGTAGATCAGGATATGCCGATTGTGTTCCTCGCAACCCATCATCAGCTATATGAGAAGATTATCTCGAACATGCAGGAGGTGAAGTCGAGAAACGGCCGCATCCTTGCCGTGGTAACGGAGGGTGACCAGCAGGTGAAGAAGATTGCGGATAATGTACTGGAGATTCCAAGAACCCTGAATGCGCTGGTTCCGCTGCTGAGCGTGGTTCCGCTGCAGCTGCTCGCATATTATGTGGCTGTGGATAAGGGACTGGATGTGGATATGCCGAGAAATCTGGCGAAGAGTGTGACGGTGGAATAAGGTTAATCTGTTACTCAGATATTTCCTGTAGTCTTAGTTTACTTGGACTTAATTGGTAAAATGTGTACTAGGTATGGAGGCTACTGTGGATTTCTCTATCTTGGATGATTCTCTCGGTATCGATTGGCGCATTCCTATGGAACACTCTAATCTTTCGGAAAAGGATACGAAACATGAGGTGCTGAAGGACTTTGAAAGTCCTTTCGAAAACTAAAAGGATTTTTTCCAAAAAATATTGAGGTGATATTTTTCGAATCCCTCCGTCTCCCTTTGGCCAAAAGGAGGTTTTTCTAAAATCATCCCGTCCTTCTTTACCATTAAAGAAGGCTCCACCTTTCTCACCAAGCCTCTCTTCAATAGTCTTTACGCCCCCTTCGGTTCCCCCAGTTCTGGGGGACAGAAACCCTCTGGGACGAGAGGATGTAACCGCCCTCCGGTGCTCAGAACCGCTACGCTATAAGGTTGGCGGGGCATCAAAGCCCTGCGCCATATTTTGCGGGATGGGACCGCCTGGGGATAACTTTATTTAGTGATATTTTGCTGGTAACTTGCAGATTTTTGGCATTTTCCTTGGTGGTTTCGCAGAAAATGCATAATTTTGCAACATAAGTTTAATCATTTAAAATGAAAGGTTATGGCATTAGAGATAAGAAGTATTCCTGTTTTGACAGGTGAGACCGCTAAACGATTTGTTCGTGAGGCAGAGGAGAATGAACGTAATCCGCAAAGAAAGGCTTTGCGAATGTCATTTGCTGATGTGGAGAAAATATTGGTTCGTTCAACTGCTAATTTGAAAGCGCATGGAGGAAAGAGTCCTTTTGCAAAGTAATTGCTCGCTTTATCGTGTTACGACAAAAAATGAGCTTGATTCTTTCTGTTGTGGCGATGAAGACCTTGATGATTTCTTTCATCAAGAGGCTTGTCTCTATGATGGACAATTATTGGGGAAAACATATTTCTTTGCTACAGAAAGAAGTGGTAGGAATGAAATAGTCTGTGCCTTTACTCTGGCTAACGACAGTATCAAGGCTGCTTTAATTCCAAATGCTTCAAGAAACAAAATACAAAGGAAAATTCCGAATTCCAAAAGAACAAGAAGTTATCCGGCGGTATTGATAGGAAGACTTGGAGTTGCGAAGAATTTTCAAGATACTAACGATGGTATTGGCTCACAAGCAATAGACTATATCATATCTTGGTTTTTGTTACCTGATAATAAGACTGGTTGCCGTTTTATTGTGGTTGATGCCTATAACAAGGAAAATGTATTACGTTTTTATGGAAAGAATGGCTTCAAATTCTTGTACTCAACAGAAGAATTAGAGAAAGAAGCAAATCATATTCCTGAAGATGAACACTTGGAGTCAAGGATGATGTATCTTGACTTGTTGGGCTATATAAGATAAAAGTTGTGCGGGATGGGACCGCCTTACTATAGCTTGCTGAGGTAGGGAACAGCTGTTTATAGTTTACAGTTAATAGTTAATAGTTTACGATTGATTTCTTGGTTATTTGCTGATAACTTGCAGATTTCTTGTGATTTTCTTGGTGGTTTCGAAGAAAAAAGCGTAACTTTGGTGGCAAGTTATAATATAAAAGATAATTTATCCTAAAAAGAAAGGACTTTTAACTAGTTATTGAATTAAATATATTATATTTGCACCATGATGGATAAGAATGAAATTTCACTAAGAATTATTGGCAAGAATGGGGATGAGCCGCTTTCTCCTGCCAATTTTGACATCGGGCAAATTCGTTTTCTGCTCGATGAAGTGGAGAATTTGTTGTATCCAGACAAGAAAAAACGAAAGGATCGCCCGACTATTTCCTATGAAATGAAGGCCGGTTCTGTCGTAAATATCTTTAGAACTTCCATGCAAAATGTACTCTTGGTCTCTTCTATGCTAGGTGTAATAGAAGAGGGAAATGGGTATATTGATAAGTTGGAGGTGGCAAGTGCGCAAGCTATAGAAAACCTACAGTCTTTTGCCTTGCGCTATAATTATAATATAGAGATTGGAACTTCCGACAAGCCAGATCGCATTTTTAAAATAACTCCTACTACTCATTATGTTCGTCATGAGAATATCATGGTGGATGTAGAGTGCTATTATTATGGGACTTTGACTGATGCTGGTGGTAAGGATAAGGCTAACATTCATTTGGATACTAAGGAGGCTGGTTCTTTGACCATTCGTACAGATAAGGAATATTTGGCAGGTTATCAGGGGAATCCTCTTTATAAGAAGTTTGGCGTGCGTGTTCGTGCCAAGAAGAATATTCTTACGGGCGACATTGATAAATCTACTTTATCTTTGGTGGAGTTATTGGATTATCAGCCGAAGTTCGATGAAGATTATCTTATGGGCTTGATTCATAAGGCCACTCCAAAATGGAGGGGTATCAATGCTGATGAATGGTTGAATGATGGAAGGGGAGGAATTGCCTAATGACACAAAAATGTTCGCACAGGCTGATGTAGAGTCTGATATCAATTTCTATGGTACAGCAGATGTGGAATGTAAGAAAGTTTATGATATGATAAAGAATGCTGAAGGTAATTTGTCTTTCAGCTTTATAGACATAACTATACCTCACTATCAATTCTTTGGAGAATTACACTTCGAAGACTAGAAAACAACAAGTTATCGTAAGTCGGTGAATGCCATATTGTGCGCCTAGATAAAGATTGGGTTATCTGTGGTCATAAGTTTGCTGACCCTGGCAGAAAGGATACCATTAAGGCTTGCATCTATGTAAAGGAGCTTGTCCGTTTTCTTTTGTGGAAAACGGAAGTGACTGGTTTGAGGATAATGACAGGATGGGGCTGAAATAAGGAGTAGCAATGGTATTGGTACTATGCTATCGCTGCAATCGGTACCATCGTATTGTTCCTTTAGGCAATATGCTTTCTCATCATAAAGGTATTGTTCTAAAATCATCCCGTCCTTCTTTACCATTAAAGAAGGCTCCACCTCTCTCACCAAGCCTCTCTCTTGCCCGAAGAGAGAGGATGTAACCGCCCTACAGTGCTGACTTTTCTACCTCTCCGTCTCTCCTGCAAGGAGAGCTCTACATCCTAACCAAGCCTTCCCTTCTCGAAAAGGGAAGGATGTAACCGCCCTACAGTGCTATATTTGCCCCACCTGTCTTCAATAGTCTTTACGACCCTTTCGGTTCCCCTTGTAGGGGACAGAAACCCCTGCGGGAGGGTCCTTACCCTATACCCAAGCCCTAAATCCCTACCATAGGGATTAGGGATGTAACCGCCCTCTGGAGCTCGGAACCGCTACGCTCTAAGGTTGGCGGGGCATCAAAGCCCTGCGCCATTTTGTGCGGGATGGGACCGCCGGGGGAATAGCAGTTTATAGTTTACAGTTAATAGTTTATAGTTTTCTGATTTTTGTGGTAATTTGCTGATGAGTTGCAGATTTCTTTCGATTTTCTTGGTGGTTTCGAGGAAAAAGCGTATATTTGCTGCAAAAAAAGATTATGTATTATATTTGGTTCGATGAAAGTGATAAAGAGGGGGCGTATTACTCCAATTTCTATGGCGGCATTCTCGTAGATTCTAAAAACTACGAGAATGTGTTAGCTATGTCTAAAACTTTTGTTGAAGAGTTTGGTATAACGGAGGAAATCAAATGGCAAAAAGTAAATGAATATTGGTATGAGAAGTATTTGACTCTGGTTGATTTCATCTTTGATTTGTTGGCTCAAGGTTATATCAAAATACGAATTTTTTTTCGTAATAACCAGTATACGGCTCCCTATTTAACAAGAGAACAAAGACATAAGGCTTATCCTTTGTTATACTATCAATTTATCAAGCATGCTTTTGGTTTCCAATATTCTAATCCTGAGAACAAACCTCAGTACTTAAAAATAATGTTGGATGATATTCCTTTGAAGGGTGAGGATAAGAAGGAGTTTAAGAAATTTATCTATGGACTCAACTATGATAAGGGATTTCAAAAGGCTAATATACATATTCGTGAGTCTGATATTTGTGAAATTGATTCTTCAGAACATCTTATGTTGCAATTTATGGACTTAATCTTGGGATCGATTTGCTTTCGTCTCAATAATAAGCATAAAATCAAGGATGGTACAACCAATCGCAGAGGTAAAAGAACTATTGTCAAGGAAAAGCTTTATAAATATATTAATTCCAAGATACGGGAATTGCATCCAGGATTTAATATTGGGGAAAGTACTGGCATCAGCCAAATTGAGGAAAGATGGACTTTGCCATACAGCCATTGGAGCTTCAAACCAAGTAATTATGTCCGTGATACTTCGAAAGCAAAAAAATAACTCCTGCGTATCTACACGAGTGAGCTACGACACACGTAGCCTTTCAATACGTCAAGAGTTATTTTTCTACTGCAAAGATAATACAAATATTTATATGTTGCAAATATTCAACTTGATTTTGGGGTAAGTTTAATCAAGATTAACAAAAATCCCTATCTATTAATGTATTTGCATAGTTTTTTGAAGGGAGTTCAAAAAAGATTTTAAAAGCATGTGAGGATTTCTTACATACTACCGCAGAACTTGTAAGGAAGCAGAATCATTTTGTGTGTTGTAAGAATGTAAAAATTAGATTTAGTCAGGATTAATAGTTGTGCACCATATTAATTAATGCATTTTTTCTCATTCGAGTGGCGACAAGCGCAGAGCGATACTGCGGTGGGGAGCAAATATAATTTTTTTCAAAAAACTGATAGGTGTAACTATTTGTAACTGAACTTCCTGATATGCGAAAGTTCAGTAAAAAATATAATGCAAAGGATAAATGATTAAAGCAAAGGTCGTATAGCAACCTGCTATACGACCTCGTAACTCCTTTAACAACTTGGTCAATGAGCTGCAGCAAAGTTACGGGTATTTTTTTTCTTAAACAAATTTATCCCATTGATTTTTACATATTTAAGACCAATTAACGAATAATTTACAATATTTATATGATATTTGTAGGCATTTTTGGCTTCCAAACGTTGCATGCTGTATCTTTTTAGTTGATGCATTACCGCAGCGAGGCAATCATGGAACAATTTGTTCTGTATCATAATGCTTAAATTTCAAAGGTTGCACTTTCTATGTCTGTTATCATATTCTTTTCAATGGTAATGAGCGTAATATACAATGAAAATCAAAATCAATGAACACAAACACTCAAATAGACAAGATAGATAAAGTACTCTCGAAAATATCGGGCAAGGAGATTAAAGCTTTTGTGTGGCAGTATGCAGCTACGCATGAGGACTTTGCTACCGCTTTAGTGGAAAAGTATTGGAAGCCGGAGCGTGGTAACTACAAGGAGCAGGTGGAGGCTTGCTTTGCTCATGCTGGTGTGTTGGGTAAGAGATTTGGGCAACCGCAATTGGACTGGAGGAAGATAGAGCAAGACCTGGGGGCAATGCTGAGGAAAGCCAAGGGCATGAAGAAGAAAGGGAATCTGATTGATGCTGCCTTGATAGCTGGATATGTGATGACCATCACTTGCCGAGAGTTCAAGCACGACCATCTGGCAACCGCTTCGCTTTATGGTTGGCGGACCAAAGCGGTCTGCGCCAGGTTGTGCGGGATGGGACCGCCGGGGGAAAGGGGGAGACTGAAGAATATAATTATTCTTTGTCTATTCGCTTAAGATCTGTTTTCATCTTTTTTCCATAGGCTTCGCCTCGTGGAGAAAGATATTGAAAGAATATAGTATTGCCAGAAAACTCGATTTCTAGAGTAAATAGTGCTCTATAGTCTCCTAAACGAATTCTATATATATTACGATACCCAACAAGTTTCTTGCAGTCAGTGATATCTTGAATGTCTTTGGCTGCTTTAACTTCTGCTATCGTACGTCTTAAAGAATCGAGCATCTTACCGGAAAGATGTTTGGAAGCTTTGATAAAGGCTTTAGAAAATTCGACTTTCATACGCCTAACCACTTTTCAAAATCTTCTTGTTCTTCTTTGTTGGCACGGATGAGGCCCTCTGGCTGCTCTTTTCTTAATTTGGCATAGAGCTTTGCATCTTCGTAATCCTCGGCTATACCATTAAGTATATCCTCAATATAGTTTTTGAGGTTGGTTCCCTTCTGAATAGCCATAATGGATAGGGTCTTAAAAGTTTCATCTTTTAAGTCGATGATCTTTCTTTTGGAAGGTGTTACTGAAACTGTACTCATAAATGTATTTATTTAAATGGTTCTACTTTTTTGCAAAGATACATAATATATTCTATATATATGATATATCTCTATGTAAAATTAACAAAGATTTAAAGTTGAAGGAATTTCTTGCCGTTTTAGAATATGTTTATTAGCATAGACCAATCAATGGGCTATGCTGATGAGTTTACTACCTAGAGCTGTAGTCATGGCATTCTCAAAGAGAATCTATTGGTATCGCTGATATTATCCGGAGTAGGCAACCAATATGGCGAAAATATAACAATATTTAATTATAATTTGAAAATATGAATGTAATCAAGCTTTTTGATTACCAAGAGGATATGAAGGAACGGATTGAGAAGGCGTTGCGCCTTCATCGGTCCGTGATGGCACAAATGCCAACGGGTACGGGTAAAACGGTTCTACTCGCTTCGGTCGTAGAATCGTTTTTGAGGGAACATTCCAATTGCAATGTTTGGATTGTTGCCCATAGAAGTGAGTTGGTGTCGCAGATAAAAGACACTTTGAATAAGTTTCTTTTGAATTTCAGTTTTTCGAATCACCCCGTCCCTCTTTCCAAAGAGGGCTCCACCTCCACCCCAAGCCCCTCCTCCTCAGAAGGAGGGGATGTAACCGCCCTCCGGTGCTCAGAACCGCTTCGCTCTAAGGTTGGCGGACCATCAAAGGTCTCGCCAGATTGTGCGGGATGGGACCGCCTGGGGATGAGTGGAGCATCAAAGGTCTCGCCAGATTGTGCGGGATGGGACCGCCTGGGGATGAGTGGAGCATCAAAGGTCTCGCCAGATTGTTTGTCGGCTAGCGCATTCAATGTTCCTATCAAGGCGGTGTCGATACAATGGTTGGCTAAACACTATGACGAGATAGAGGAAGAACCGGGGATGATAGTGATTGACGAGGCGCACCATGCGCTTGCCAAGACCTATAAGGAGATGTGGGAGAGATTCCCGAAGGCTAAGTTCCTGGGACTGACGGCTACTCCTTGCCGATTGAACGGTAAGGGTTTTACTGACCTGTTTGATGTCTTGGTGCAGTCATGGGATATTCCCGAGTTTATCAGCAAGGGAAGATTGGCGACATACGATTTCGTGAGCATCAAATCGGATGGTGTGACGCAACGGCTCATCGACTCCTTGCAGAAGCGAGGGGCAGATGGTGACTACCAGAACAAGGAAATGGATATGCTGCTGAATAAGAAGCCGAGTATCGAAAGGCTCTATCGGAGCTTGGAAGAATTTGGTAAAGACAGAAAGGGCATCGTGTATGCTATCAATATCAGTCATGCTAATGCTATTGCCGAGTTCTACAGAGAAAACGGCATAGCGGCTGTTGCTATTGACAGTAAAACGCCAAGTTCTTTACGAAAAGAACTTATTGAAAGGTTTAAATCTTCTAATACTTCTCAAAATTTTTCGAAAATCACCCCGTCTCTCTTTACCCTTAAAGAAGGAGATTTTTCGAATCACCCCGTCCCTCTTTCCAAAGAGGGCTCCACTTTCTCCCCAAGCCCCTCTTCCTCAGGAAGCGGGGATGTAACCGCTCCTCCTCGTCGCTCGGAACCGCTACGCTCTAAGGTTGGCGGACCATCAAAGGTCTCGCCAGATTGTGCGGGATGGGACCGCCTGGGGATGAGTGGAGCATCAAAGGTCTCGCCAGATTGTTTGTCGGCTAGCGCATCAAAGGATGTATCAGGTTATTCGCCAGATTGTTTGTGCGGTGTAAACCGCCTTGGCGATGGACTTGCTCCTATCCAAGTACTCGTGAATGTGGACATCTTCTCGGAGGGATTTGACTGTCCGGATGTGGAGTTTGTACAGTTGGCTCGACCTACCTTGTCGCTTGCCAAGTATCTGCAGATGGTGGGACGTGGACTGCGAGTGGCTAAGGGGAAGAAGAACTGCTTGATTATAGATAATGTGGGACTGTATCGGGTGTTTGGATTGCCTTCGCAAGTATGGAACTGGAATGCTATGTTCGAGGGAAAGCTGAAAGTTGGCAAGAAAAAGGAGACTCCTAAGGAAAGAGAGTTTTTCCTGATGTACGGAAAGCAAGAAACTATGCCTGTTGGTCAAGACTCTGAAATGATGATGGTAATGAGCCATGAGGAACTGATGCAGTCGCTAAAGTATCGGGAGTTTGTGGATTGCAATGATGATTTTGCCATTGTCAAGTTGAATGATGGAAAGATGACGGTGGTAAACCGGCAAGGCGAACAGGTGATAGAATCAGGCAACTATTATGACATGAAGTTCTTGCAAGGTAATATCTTATCCTATCGACCTCGCAGAAAGACGGTATGTTACTACGACCTCTTGGCGAGAGTTGTCATAGACGAGGACATTCATGCGAAAGATGCTCCAGAGGTAATCACCATCAATAAATGGGAATTTATCGAATATAATGGTCTCTTCAGATCTCGTACCTACGAGTACTTTGCTTTACCTTTTCTCCCTTCCCAATATGACCTATGGAATTATGGATATTATTTGATATACAACTTTCAACGCTCTACAGCCAGTGGTTGTCAGGAATGGATATATAAAGTGGAGGATGGCGGCTCTATGCGTATGTATAAAGAAAACAGTGAAAAGGCTTGTTTTTTACGTGGCGACCATACTCATGTATATTGGCTGTGCGCCGACCTATACGACAGTGGCATAGTGGTCATGGACAGCCATGAGGATTATTACTTCGTTGACTCCAGCTTGAAAAAGACCTATATAGGTTGCAATCAACCCAAAACAGAAAGCGAGAATTTGATGGTTGCGATGCCTCGGCTTGGCAAGCATATTTATGACATGGAAATGCAGCGCAGGAAAAAGCAAGAGGAACAGGAGTTATTGCTAATGCAAGAGAAGTCGGAGGCAGGGCATGTAGAATTGTATCAAGCAGGAAAGAAATGGGGTGTGAAGGTAGATGGCAAAGTTATCGTGCCACCTCTCTACCACAGTATAGCGCAACCTGTCGGTGCTTATTGCGCCTTTGAACAGATACCCCAACATTGGGGTGTTATGACATTGAAAGGAAAAGTGATTGTTGATGCCAAATATGAGAAGGTGGAGATTCGTGACAATGGAATCGCCGTGGTAACAGGCATTACGGGAAAAACACAGACAATCAAACTTTTAAAGGTAAAAGAGTAAAAAGGTAAAAGAGTAAAAGGGATTTTTGCTTTTTACTCAATTTGACGGCGAGGACTTGAAAATGACCCAAGAAGGATTTCCTTATACACCACTTGTGATAAAAACGTATAAAAGAAGTAGGTGGTTATGACAAAAACAGACCGATGTGAACGAGAGTTCATGTCGGTCTGTTTTTTGTTTATGTATGTTTCTTCGTAGAAGGATAGAACAGATGGTCTTTGTCCAAGAATACAGGATAGAATACAGATTCTATGATGTAACCTGCAAGCCTTGGCTTTTGACCGCCAATTTTCCGAATCGTCCCCCAAGAAACCTTGCCCTTGATATGCGGAGGAATTTTGAAGTGGCTGTTTTCAGGAAAATCACCATATACCTTCAAGAGTCCCTGCTGTACAGCTTCTTGTCTTGTAAAAGAGCATACTTCAACAAATCGCCCTACAAGTTTATCAAGCATTTTCTCTTCTTGCCATTTTTCAAGAGTCTGTCCTGGAGGGCATTGGTTGAAATCGAAATCCTTGAAGTTGAAAGATAACTTGGGCTGTTCATCTTTCACCTTACGCTCATCTCTTACATTGGCAGTACGGCTTTCGGAAGCAGCAGTGCTTCTGAACTTGTTCTCAAACTTACTTTTCTTTTTTGCTGCCATACTCCATGATGAATTTATCAATATTGCCGAAATAAGGAATAGCACCATAGCGTCCCAGCAGATAATCCTTAGAGAAAGACGCATCGTTACGGACGCTATTAGCCTGATTGATTTTGTATTCCACCAGAGAGTACAAATCAGATG
The DNA here is from genome assembly GCF_050313615.1 of Prevotella sp. SGI.167. NCBI lineage: Bacteria > Pseudomonadati > Bacteroidota > Bacteroidia > Bacteroidales > Prevotellaceae > Prevotella > Prevotella sp. SGI.167. The sequence continues at coordinate 13,336 of NZ_JBNPLT010000020.1, forward strand.
CACCCTCAGAAGATTTCTCAGCGAACCATATCTGATCACGACGAAGCAAATCCTTACGCAAGAGGTTTGTATCGTGAGTTGTTATAATCAACTGTGCCCCCAAGGTATTCATCACACTATAGAATAGTTTGAGCAATTCTACCGACAACTGTGTATGAAGGCTTGCGCCAAACTCGTCAATCACAAGCACACCACCATTTTGGATGGTGTCGAAGAATGGTCCAAGAAGAGCAAACAGTTTGGTTGTACCCAAGGACTCAAATTTGAAATTCAACTGCTCCTTACCAATTACCGACCCATTGTCATACAGATCATGGGTTGAAAGAATTTCCAACTCATGTTGCTCTATCCGTTGGTTGGAATCTGTAGTGAAATGGATGCCCAAACGAGACAATATTTCAAAAGGAGTATCTTGCGTGTCAACTTCCTTGACATTCTCTTTAACGTTCATATCCTTGATGCAATTATCCACTATGCCAATCATGTTGAGGATTTGCTCACGAATCAAAGGATTGTGTATAAAAGTCCTTGCAGTATAAGCCAAGGTGTTATCGTCTAAACCTGAAAGAATATTGAAACGCTTGCGAAACCATTCTTTTACCTTCATTGCCACTTCCACATTGAATTGAGCTGCTGTGGAAAGGTATAGGGCATTACTTCTGGTTTTTGTGCCAACTCCTCTTGCACCCTTTACCACTTTTGAGTTGACCTTGATATTTTGTCCTTCACGCTTAAAACAATAGCTCTCTTTTGTACTCCCTTCAAGTAACACGAAGAGCCATTCGGTCAGCACTTTGTTCTGACAGACCTCAAATCCATATCTGTATCTTTCTCCATTGCAGATGAATCTCATTTGCATAGAAATAGGCTCTTTTGTACTTTCCACATCAAAACGATAATGAAGAAGAGAGAGACGCTTAACGATGCTCTCATCGACAAATGACCGTAGCACCATAGACTTGAAAATATCCATGGCTGCAATTACAGAACTCTTACCCGAACCATTTGCACCATAGATGGCGGCAGACCTTAAATAACGCTTGCCGTTATCCATGATGGAAACATTCGAGTAACCATCATTGCTCTCGCACTCCTTGACAGTAGTGCTAGCAACCATACTAAGCGAAACCTCATCCCTATATGACATAAAGTTTCTTATCGTAAATTCTATCAGCATTTGTTCATATGTTCTTGTTTGTTACGGATGCAAAAATACGAACAAATCTCCATATAACCATAAAATTTGAGATTATTTCACAAAAATCATAATAATATGTACAAGAAAACTACTTTTGATGACTTTTGATGTAACAAAAAAGAATTTTGGGATTGAAAATAATTCCTTTATGTTTGGTCACGATATGCAGATGCTCGCCTATAGCACGTCCTGTGGAGCCTGAACTACCAATAATGGTGCCGGCAAAAACAAGAATTTGCCAGAGCGAGCATCGTAGAGGAATAAGGCGTACAATGCTCAGAAATGGGTTTTGTACGCCTTTTTTGTTTCATTATGTTTTTTTATATCCCAATAGTTTGCTAATTCGCTGAAAATTATGTATATTTGCAAATTATGGGAGAAAAACATCCCCGAAAGAGATAGACAGTTTAGGGTAAATATAAAAGAAAGGAGAACGAGATATGACAAAGAAGAGACCAAAGGTAGCACTGGTTTATGATTTCGACGGCACACTGTCGCCGGGCAATATGCAGGAGTTTGGATTCATACAGGCTACAGGCAAGACAAAAGACGAGTTCTGGGAGAAAAACAGAAAGTTTGCAGAGGGTAAGGATGCCAATGGCATTTTGACCTATATGTATCTGATGCTCGACGAAGCCAAGAAGAACAATATCTCGCTCACCCGGGAATCTTTTCAGAAATTCGGCAAGGATGTGGAACTGTTCCGCGGCGTAAAACAATGGTTTTCGCTCGTGAATGAATATGGCAACAGTATCGGACTGGACGTAAAGCACTACATCAACTCCTCGGGACTGAAGGAGATGATAGAGGGCACACCTATCGCCCACGAATTTGAGAACATCTACGCCTGCTCCTTTCTCTACAACAAGGAGGGAATCGCCTACTGGCCAGCCGTAGCCGTAGACTATACTACCAAAACGCAATTCCTCTTCAAAATCAACAAAGGTATCAAACAGGTGAGCGACAACAGAAGAGTGAACCAGTATATCCCCGACGAAAAGCGCCCTATCCCTTTCCCCCGAATGATATACTTCGGAGATGGAGAAACCGATGTGCCTTGCATGAAGATGGTAAAGGAACATGGCGGTCACTCGATTGCTGTATATGATAACGAGGATAAACAGAAAACAGCCTGCCAGCTTGTCAAGGAGGGACGAGTAAACTTCATGTGCTCTGCCAACTACAGCAAAGGAAGCGTGATGAATATCATCGTAAAGAGAATATTGGATAAAATAAAAGCCGATTTTGAATTCGACCGTCTGATAGAGCTGAACCAGAAGAAGGCATGGAAGTGATTTAAAGGTAAAAGGGTAAAAAGGTAAAAGGGTAAAAGGGGAAAAAGGTAAAAGGGTAAAAAAGTAAAAGGGTAAAAAGGGAAAAGGGGAAAAAAGTAAAAAGGTAAAAGGGTAAAAGGGTAAAAAAGGTAAAAGGGTAAAAAGGGCAAAAAGTAAAAGGATAAAGGGACTCTTTTGTGAATTCCTTGAAACTTTTCTTGGTTTTATCGAGGATTATGCTTAATTTTGCACACAGAAATAATAATATCAAATCATATTAATGGGAAGAAATAAATACTCAGCAGGAGAAATCAAAGAAATCGGCAAGTTGCTGCGACTCAAGAACGCAGGCAACCGTTTACAACAGAAAATGATACGCCACGACCTTCGCGTGGATTATGAATTCAATATCTCTGACTTCAATGAGCCTGGCAAGGCTTTCGGCGAGGAGGAACTGCAGGATGCCATCAAGCGTGGAGCTATCCAGATTCTCGACGATGCCACCATCGAGGCTATGAAGGCAAAACGTGCAAGAGACAAGGCTCGCGACGAGGCTGAGAGACAGAAGGAAGCTGTAGCCTGCGGTGAACAGACCGACTGGCAGGAGGCTATGAAGCAGTGGAATGAGTATTATGAAAAGTAAAAAGGTAAAAAAGTAAAAAGGTAAAAAAGTAAAAAAGTAAAAAGGTAAAAAGAACATACTGATTACGACATATACTGATTACGACATATACCGATTACGACATATACCGATTACAACATATACCGATTAATAAAATATACTGATTATAAATTATTATGGCTAAAGTATTGATAAAGACATCAGAGGGCGATATCAAGGTTCGCCTCTACGACGAGACACCTCAGCATCGTGACAACTTCATCAAGTTGGCAAAGGAGGGATATTTCGATGGCACACTCTTCCACCGTGTCATCAAGGATTTTATGATCCAGGGCGGTGACCCAGAGAGCAAGGGCGCTCCTAAAGGCAAAATGCTGGGCACGGGAGGACCTGATTACACCATCCCTGCCGAGTTCGTTTATCCACAACTTTTCCACAAGCGTGGTGCCTTGAGCGCTGCACGCCTTGGCGACGAGGTGAACCCTAACCGTGAGAGCTGCGGCAGCCAGTTTTATATTGTATGGGGAAAGACCTACAAGCAGAACGAACTGAAACAAATGGAGAAGCAGATGGGCATGCAGATGGAGCAGAATATCTTCAACCAGCTTGCCAAGGAGCATCATGATGAAATTATGAACTTCCGCCGCAACCGCGACCGCGAAGGCTTAATGAAACTACAGGATAAACTGGTGGATGAAACCAAGAAGCGCTGCAAGGAGCAGGGCTACCCAAAGTTTACCGAGGAGCAGCAGAAGGCTTACACTGAAGTAGGCGGAACCCCATTCCTCGATAACCAATATACCGTATTTGGAGAGGTGGAAGAAGGCCTTGATGTCGTGGAGAAAATCCAGAACTGTGAAACCATGCGTGGTGATAGACCTAAGGAGGATATCAGCATGGATATCTCCGTTATAGAAGAATAAAAGGCATTTCTCGCAGTTCTTTCTACAAAACTGCGAGAAATCTTTATTCTGTATCTACAACTATTCATCCGTATTAAACAAAAACAAACAAATCAAAATGAAAAAGATTCATGGAAAAATGATGAAGGGCACCACGGCCAAGAGCCTGATGATGCTCCTGGCTTTGGCAGCTTCTAACTACTGCCATGCTCAGCAAGCCACTATCGTGGTAAGCAATCCTACTTCCGCATCACGCACAGAGCTTATCTCCCTCAGCATGAACGAGGTGAAGGAGAAACTGGGCAATGCTGCCCCTAAAAAGGGAGAGGCTTACATCGTGAAGAACAAACGAGGACAGCAGATTGGCTCGCAGATTACCCACGATGGCCTTCTGCTCATAGATGCAAGCATACGTCCTCACGGCTCTGCCACTTACTACGTGAGCATCGGCAAGCCTTACCAGCAGAAGGTTTATGCCACCGGCGCTCTCTATAAGATAAGAAAGGATGATATCGCATGGGAGAACGACCGATGCGCCTACCGCGTATATGGCCCTACCCTTCAGAAGACCGGCGAGCGTTCCTTCGGTACCGACATCTGGGTGAAGAATACTCCGGATACCGTGGTTTACGATCGATACATCAAGGATATGAACGGCAATATCAAGGGCGACAAGATTGATGCCAGGGTAAGAACTATGCAAAAGCAGGAAAAGGCAGAGAAGAACACAGCAAAGGCTGCTGCTCTTGCCAAGCAAATCAAGGCTCTGCAGGCAGAATCGCGCGAAATGGATATCCTCACCTCCTTCCATCTCGACCACGGAAACGGATTGGATCCTTATCGTGTGGGCGCTACCCTGGGATTGGGTGCACCAAGCCTCATGGTGGGCAAGAACCAGGTTCTGCCTTACTGCTACAAGGATTACAGGATATTGGATAACGGTCCGCTCCGCTTCACCGTAGAACTGACTTACAACCCATCTGCCGTAGGCGATATGAAGAACGTGGTGGAGCACCGCATCATCTCGCTCGACAAGGGCAGCAACTTCAACCGGATGACCGTATGGTACGACGGCTTGACCACTCCTACCGATTTCGCCACCGGTTTCCCTATCCACGAGGAGGATACCGAGAGCAAGACCTTCGCCAAGGATTACGTAAGCTATGCTGACCCTACGGACAATATCGAGGTAAACCATTCTCAAGTATATGTGGGAGTTCTCTTTCCGGAAGGCATCGACCATACCTACTATCAGCTCTTCGATAAGAAGCACGATGGTGCTACCGGTCATGCCCTCGGCTTGAAGCGTGGCTTGAAGAATGGGGAGAAATACAGCTACTACTTCGGTGCAGCATGGAGCAAATATGATGTAAGAAGCTATGCCGAATGGCAAATCCGCATCAAGGATTATCTGGATGCATTGAAGAATCCGCTCCTGATTGAGGTGAAATAGGAAATATATTAAACCGCAAAAGCGATAAGCCAAGATATAAAAATCGAAACAAAAAGCCGCCCTCATATCATTAGAAGAGGACGGCTTTATTGTTTTTTAAATAAAGATTATATTACTTTGTCATCTCGAAACCTACACGCATACCATCATAATTGTTGGCGATACTGCCTACGGCGCTCAATGTAGAGCTGCCCTTGAAGGCACTGAGGGCCTTGATGAGATTGAGCAGCTTCTTCTGGTCGAAGAGAAGACTGATGCCATTGGTTGTCTTGGTGGCATAGCCCGAAGCACTCAGCAGAAGGCCCTTCAGCTGGATGGCATGAGTCTTCTCATCAAAGGTATAGGTGCCATTCCATGCCTTGCCGTCAATCTTGGCAGAGAAAGTACCATCGGTATTAAAGGTGAAGTAGGTATTGGAACTGCTGAATCCAAACTTCTTGTAATAACCTTCCAGCTTATTCTCAACCTTGCTGGCAGCAATCTCGCCACCCGCCTTAGCCAGCAGGTTCTCTGAGGTGAAGGCGCACCCTGGCTTGCTGTATTTCCAGGTATGGCAGAGATCTGCCTGCTTAAATGTACCCGAACCGATTACATTGTTCAGGATTCCGTTGATTATACTTCCTGCATTACTGCTTGAGTTGCTGCCATTACCAGCATTACTACCACCCAGGATAGCGCCCAATACGCCTGCTACGGTTGCTGCAGAATTGACGGTAGCAGAAGTATTATTAGCGGTAGTAGTGGTTGCTGCAGATGCAGAAGAAGAAGTAGTAGTAGGAGCTGCAGATGCTGTAGACGCAGAAGCAGTAGATTTCTTAGCTGTCGTCTTCTTGGAAGAAGTTTTTTTAGTAGTCTTCTTGGTTGACTTCTTAGTAGTCTTCTTAGTTGACTTCTTAACCGGCATCAACTCAGAATTGGAAGCATTCAGCGCAGCTTCGTTCATAGCGCTAGCATTGCTGCCAGCTGTGCATGCAAGCACAAGGGCAGCGAAAAGAAATACCTTTTTCATTTTTACTTTCTATTTATTTGTTTAAATCTAATTCTCTTATATCATTCGCTTTCTTCACTTTCATATTTCCCATCATAAATGAGGAAAAACTATTATAATAGATGAAAAACAGGAGAAAAGGTTTAATTTGTTGCATAAATGTTTCATAAAACGAATGAAATGTGACGATTTTGTGTCAACGATTGCACATTTTTTTGACATAAATCAAAAAAGAACGAAAAATAGACATATTTTTTCAAAAAGTATCCCCGAAAATGAACAGAATATCCTATCTTTGCAACGTTTTAAAAATCACAATAGGTTATGAATGATTTAATTAAGGTAAATTCAGAGAATCAGAATCAGGCAATCGACAGATGCCAGCAGATTCTTAATGAACGCCGCGAGGCGCTTGCCTCTAAGGCAAGAAGAAGAGATTAAGTCTTTTGATTTTTAGCGAACAAGAGACAAGATTCTTCTTAGAAAGAGATTATTTTCAGAATGACATTCGGTTGAGAGATTCTGCTGAATCTATTTTTCCCAACAGGGAGAAAGAATGATTCAGGGAAACAGAACCCCGAAAACTGAAAATGAGAGAGATTTTTCAGAACGACTCTTAAATTTTAAGAGGAACTGAAATTTTTGGGAAAAACAAAAGTTAAAATCCCGTTGTCGTCCATCTTGCATGGTACGTACAACGGGATTTTTTCATTTTCTATCTAATATCCAGATATCCAAATCAGAATTATTTGTTCTTCTCGCCCTTCATGATAACCTCTACATGATTGCCACTCTTCAAGATAACATTCTTGAGGAAGTCTGAAATCTGAGCGCCATCGATTGACTTCACGAGATTCTTATAGTTGCTGTAATTATCAACCTTGTGAAGGTCGAACATACCCAAGGTCTGAATCCAGTAACCGTTGGTCTTCTCATCCACGCCAGCCTGCTTCAAGAGAATCTCCTTTACTTTCTGCAAATCGTCAGCATCAACCTTGGCAATCACCTCGTCCATACCCTTGAAGAAGCATGGGATGGCAACATCTGCCTTCTCTGGATTCAGCTGAGCCATACCGTTGATGGTAATCTGCACCTTGTTGTCTGCGTCAAAGAAAACGCCATAGATGGCACCTGCAGAATAAGCAGCACTCAACTCCTCGCGGATGCTGCGCAGATACTTCATCTCCAGGAGGCGTGCTGCCATATCTGCCAGCACACTGCTCTTCTGGGTATAAGGCATCTTGGCAAACCACATCTCGCGAGCCTGGCTCTGAGGATTCTCCATAGCCTTAGTGAATACATTGCTCACCTTGCCTGTAGCACAAGGCATTGGCTGGTTCTTGATCTTGATCTTCATGCCCTGGTTAGGGAGAGAGGCAATATACTGCTCGATGAGTGGGAGGAGCACCTTCTCATCATAGTTGCCTACAAAGTAGAAAGTGAAATCCTTGGCATTACTGTAGAGCTGATGCCACATTTCGAGACAGGCATCATAATCGATGCTCTGGATGTCGGAAGCCTCAGGAATGCGAGCCAGTTTGCTACCCAGGTAAAGGGTGCTCTGTACTGAGTCCTGATATACAAGCCTAGGGTTATTGCTCTTGTTGGCAAGAACTGTAGTATAGGTATTCTTCATGTTGTCGAATGCCTTCTGATCCTTAGTAACATTGGTCATATTGAGATAAACCAGCTGCATCATCGTCTCAAGATCCTTAGGAGTGGTAGTACCGCTCAAACCGTGACGGAAGGTAGAGAAAGAGAAATCTACACCACATTGCTTGCCGGCAAGTGCCTTCTCCAAATCATTGCTAGAGAATTCGCCCAAACCGCTCAATCCCCATACGGCACTGGCATTCTGCGCATTGATAGGGTCATTCTGATAAGCTGCATAACCGATGTTGGCAGAAGCAGCAAACTGAATCTCATCGTCCTTGAAGTCTGTCTTCTTGATAATTACTTTGGCTCCGTTGGAGAGGGTAAGCTTCTTGAAGCCCAACTGCTTGTTCTCCTCAGTCTTCTTGATTTTGCCTGCCTTAGGTGCCTGAGCCATCAGCGGCTCCTGCTTCACATTGTCCACATAAGCCTCAAGCTTCTCGCTGCGCACCTGCTTCACGATGTCGGCAAGTTCCTGTTCGGTTGGATAAACGGCACCCTCTGCCTCGTGCATGAACACCATGCTTACAAGGTTGGTATCGGTAGTACAGATCAACTGCTTCACGGCACTGTTAACCACATCTACAGAAAGGCGTGGCACTACCATCTTATAGATCTGAGTTTCATCCTCTACAGAAGGAATTGGCTCGTTAGAGATGAAATGGTCAACATACTGAGTGGTAAACTGCTCATTCTTCATCTTGGCACGGTTCTCGTAAGTCTTGTCAACATGACTCATGAATTCGTCCTTGGCACGCTGATATTCAGAAGCCGTAAAGCCGAAATCATGCACGCGCTTAGCTTCGCGCATCAAGGCAGCATATGCCTCCTTCACCTTGCCCGGCTTAGCCACGCCTACCACTGAGAAAGCATCCTTTGTACTGGAAACCAGATAGTTGCCAATATCACTACCTCCCTGCAGGAATGGACAATCTGCCTCACGGGCCATCTCAGAAAAACGAGCATTGAGCATAGAGGTTGCCACATTCTTCAAGTAACCCTCAAGCAGATATGGCAAAGTACCTTTCAATGAATCAGGAGTTGTCTCGTTCTTCATCATGATGTTGATGATGTCATACTGCTGCTCCTTGTTCTTATCCACTACGTAGATGGCAGTATCGTTATCAGCTACAGGAACAGGAATCACCTTAGCAGCATCCTTAGGCACCTTAATGCCTGAGAAAAGCTCCTTGATCTTGCCCTCAATATGGTTAACGTCTACATCACCAACAACGATAATAGCCTGATTATCCGGGCGATACCACTTACGATAGTAAGCACGGAGTGTTTCAGGCTTACATCCGTCGATAACGCTCATCAAACCGATAGGCAAACGATAGCCATACTTCTCGCCTTGATAGAGTTTAGGGAGAGCACGCTCCAACATGAGCTGCTGACCTACCATACGCATGCGATACTCGTTGTGAACCACATCGCGCTCATCCTCGATGGCCTTGGTGGTAAGCGAGATGCCATTGCTCCAATCCTTCAGGATGAGCATACATGAATCTACGGCAGAAACACGGGCAGTAGGCACATCGGTGAAGTAATAAACGGTCTTGTCAACACTGGTATAAGCGTTCAGATTACGACCATACTCCACACCGATGCTCTGCAGATAGCTCTGGAGGGTATTGTCCTTGAAGTGCTCAGTACCATTGAAGGCAAGGTGCTCAAGGAGGTGAGCCAAACCGCGCTGGTCATCGTTCTCATTAATAGAACCTACTTTCTGGGCGATATAGAAGCTGGCTACATGCTCAGGATAACTGTTGTGGCGAATGTAATAGGTCAATCCATTGTCAAGATGACCAATCTTCACATTCTTATCCACTGGGATAGGTGGCATCTGCTGCGCCATCGCTGTTCCCACAGAGAGCAGCAACAGTGCTGCTGCGAAAATTTTTCTTAATCTCATTCTTCTCTGTTTATTAATAAATATGTAATTATTAGCTATTTCTGCTGCAAAATTACATAAAAATTAAAAGATTTGCAAGCATTTGGAAGATTATCTTTCCAAATGCCTGCAATCTTAACATAAAACTAACATTGGAAGCTCTTCATCCATGAGCCACGGAAGAGGCGGATAAGAAAGAGGATGCCACGGAAGGTAAGCTCCGTAGCCATAGCTATCCAAACTCCCTCCAAGCCATAGCTTTTCGAAAGCCCATAAGCCAGGGTAAGGCGCACCAGCCACATCGTGCTCAAGTTGATGGCGGCAGGCTTCATCGTATCGCCCGCACCCACGCAAACGCTATAGGTCACGATACTCGCAGCAAAGAAAGGCTCTGCAAATGCCTCGATTCGGAGGCAGACTGTACCCAGTTCCCGAATACTCTCCACCGGTGACAGCACCCCTATCATCTCCGGCGCAAAGACATACATCACTACGCCCATCAATGCCATCACTCCCATGCCCAATCCTACCGTCATATAAGCAAAATTCTTGCAGAGATTCATGCGTCCGGCACCATGCGTCTGCCCCACAAGCGTAGATGCTGCGTCGCCGATACCGTAACCCGGCATATAACAAAGGCTCTCAGCAGTGATGGCAAACGAATGGGCAGCAATGGCAATATTGCCCAATGGTGCCACAATCATGGTGCTCACTATCTGCGCACCGCTCATCAGGATATTCTGTATGGCTATCGGGATACTTATCTTGCAGGCGTGCCTTACATATTCCTCTACCCATCTGAACGGTACCCTATCCTGACGGAAATTGAGCAGACGGTTTCTGAATGCCGAAAGATAGAGATTGGGCAAAGAGATGCTGATATACGCCAAAGCCGTACCCATCGCTGCTCCCACCACACCCATCTTCATAATATAAATGAAGAGATAATTGAAAGCCACGTCACACAGGCATATCAATACAGCCATGATGCTGGGCGTATGCATATTGCCTGCCGACTTGAGCATCATCTCGGAAATATGATACAGGAACACAAACGGCAATACTAGACTGTAAATCAGGAAATAGCGAGAGGAATTGGGAGCGATGTCCTCACCTCCACCCAGCCAATAAGGCAGATGGGAATGAATGCCTACACCGATAAGCGTAACGAAGAGGCTGAAAGCCACTCCACATATCAGGGCATGACGATATACCTGGCGAGCCTTCACCAGGTCGTTGGCACCAATGAAATGAGCTACCTGCACCGAGAAACCGGTGGCTGCTGCACTCAGCAAGCTACCTATCAACCAGGTTGTTGACTCGATAATTCCTATACTTGCCGAAGCCTCAGCGCCTAGATGCCCCACCATCGAAGCATCAATAAAAAACATCAGCACGGTAGAAATCTGTGCCAGCATGGAGGGTACACTCAAACCAGCGATGAGATTCAGCTTCTCACCGCCTGTCATCGGGCGCCCTAAGCGGATAGACTCCATCAGATAATCTGTCTTATTCTTGAATAGCATTTTTCTTCTATTTATGAATTTACACAATCTATTTATGAGTAAAACGTAAAATCTATCAATTTATGATTTAAACGTCACCTATTTATAATTTAAACGCAAAAAAAGGCGACTCCAAAAAGGAATCGCCATTTTTATTTTTTTAATACATGTTTCGTACCTTTGTTTTTCCCAAAACTTATCTCCCACTGAAGCGGGACAGTACTGTCATTAACCTAGAATAAACAACCTATTTAACCTAACAAACTAAATACCTGTCGTCCTTGAATAAACAATCTTTCTTTACCTTAACTAACACCTAATATAAAAAAACTAACAACCTTAAACCTAAAAACTAAACCTATAAAATCTATTACCTAACTAAAAACCTAAAACTCATTTTTTCTGATGCAAAGGTACAACTATTTTTTGAAACTGCAATACTTTTTCCCATAAAAATGCATGAATCCAACATTTTTTGACGTAAATCAAAGATTTGTGTGCGAACACGAACACTTGTTAACACATCAGAAAGGTCTCTTAACACAAAAAAGAAACGTTCCTGAGAATGCCATATCATGCAATCTCAGGAACGCTCCTCTTTATTTCCCTATATAAATAATTAAGGTATGAACTCCCATATATAATAGATATGAGCCCTATATATAAATAAGGTGTAATTTATGAAATCCTTACTCAGTAATCCAAGTACCCTGCTTCTTGCCTGCTTCTACTGCTCTCGAACCAGGTACTACCTGACCAATGCGGTAGTAGCTGTCCAATACTATCTCAAAGCGAAGCATTGAATAGGCAGGAATTGTGCTACTCGAACTCTGGGTTGTGCCATAAGCCAACTGATATGGCATGTAAACCATCCAGCGGTCGCCTATATGCATATTGAGCAATGCAGTGGTAAAACCATCCACAAGGCTATTTACCGCATAAGTTGCAACCTGAGCAGTCGTCTTATCGTATGTGCCATCAAAGGTCTTATCAAATACATAACCAGCAGGATAAGTATCTGTACCCAGCATTCTACCACGATAGCTCACCTTCACCGAATCGGTATACATCGGACAGCCGCTACCCTTGCCCTTATCCAGAACATGAACAACGATATAATCAACATCCTTGTAAGTAAGAGAAACTGTATTACCGTTGGCATCCTTGTTAGGCGTCTGGTTTTGCAACGACCAGTTGAGTATCACCTTCCATTCATCGCTGCCGTTGGCTATCTGCTGACGGGCATACGCCAAAGTATCGGCAAAAGCCTTCTCGTTACGCTCCTGCCAGTTTGCATACTCATCTACGGTGTTGTCATCCTCGCTACATGATGACAGTGCGAATACTGCCATCATGAGCAAGAAGAGATATTTAGAAATTCTTAATTTCATTACCAAGTTTCTTTAATACGCTAGTAATACTTACGCGTTCCTCGATGATGCTGCGGAGATCAGAGATTGCAACACGCTCCTGCTCCATGGTATCACGATAACGGAGAGTTACCTTATGATCATTTGGAGTCTCGTGGTCAACGGTAATACAGAATGGAGTACCGATGGCATCCTGACGGCGATAACGCTTACCGATGGAATCCTTAGGATCGCCATAGTGAGTGTTGAAGTGGAACTTCAACTCGTCAACAATCTCATGTGCCAACTCTGGCAAACCATACTTCTTATCCAATGGGAACACAGCACACTTAACAGGTGCCAAAGCCTCTGGCAAACGCAAAACAACACGTGTCTCGCCATTCTCCAGTTTCTCCTCGCAGTAAGAGTGGCACATTACGCTGAGGAACATACGGTCTACACCGATAGATGTCTCTACATCGTAAGGCACATAGCTCTCGTTCTTCTCTGGATCGAAGTACTTGATAGAGCGGCCGCTGTACTTCTCGTGCTGAGAAAGGTCGAAATTGGTACGGCTGTGGATACCCTCCACTTCCTTGAAGCCGAATGGCATCTTGAACTCGATGTCGGTAGCAGCATTAGCATAGTGAGCCAGCTTCTCGTGATCATGATAACGGTAGTTCTCGTTACCCATGCCCAGTGCCTCATGCCAAGCCAGACGAACCTTCTTCCAATACTCAAACCACTTCATCTCAGTACCAGGCTGGCAGAAGAACTGCATCTCCATCTGCTCGAACTCACGCATACGGAATACGAACTGACGGGCAACAACCTCGTTACGGAAAGCCTTACCAATCTGGCAGATACCGAATGGCAACTTCATACGACCGGTCTTCTGAACGCTCAAGTAATCTACGAAGATACCCTGAGCAGTCTCAGGACGGAGATATACCTTGCTTGTAGCATCGCTGGCAGCACCCATCTGGGTAGAGAACATCAGGTTGAACTGGCGAACGTCTGTCCAGTTCTTGGTACCGCTGATAGGGCAAACGATACCCTCGTCCTCGATAATCTGCTTCAGCATCTCCAGGTTAGGACCCTGCATAGCCTCAGTATAGCGGGCATGGAGATCATCAAACTTCTTCTGGTTCTCCAGAACGCGAGGATTAGTTGCACGGAACTGAGCCTCATCAAAGCTATCGCCGAAACGCTTCTGAGCCTTGGCAATCTCCTTGGCAATCTTCTCCTCATACTTAGCCATGTGATCCTCGATGAGCACATCGGCACGATAACGCTTCTTTGAATCGCGGTTATCAATCAATGGGTCGTTGAAAGCATCTACGTGTCCAGATGCCTTCCATACTGTAGGGTGCATGAAGATAGCTGCATCGAGACCAACAATGTTCTCGTGCAACAACACCATACTCTGCCACCAGTACTGCTTGATATTGTTCTTGAGCTCAACACCATTCTGACCATAGTCATAAACGGCAGCCAAGCCATCATAAATTTCACTACTTGGGAACACGAAGCCATATTCCTTGCAATGGCTTACAATTTTCTTAAAAACATCTTCCTGTGCCATGATTAAATCTTATTTTTTTCAAATTTTCGGCAAAGATACTCTTTTTTCTCGAAAAAAAGTTGTATTTTTGCCATAAATTAATAAAATAAGTATTAAAAGCTACATATGAGCGACGAAATTAAAGATAAAAACGAGATAAATGAGGAAAATACGCCTCAAGAACACTCCGATTACAAACCGGTGAACCGTTTTGATGCTTCTGCCGTACATCACCTCAGCGGAATGTATCAGAACTGGTTCCTCGACTATGCATCGTATGTGATCCTGGAGCGAGCCGTACCTCATATCGAAGACGGATTGAAACCCGTACAGCGACGCATCCTCCACTCCATGAAGCGCATGGATGACGGAAGATACAACAAGGTGGCTAACATCGTGGGACATACGATGCAGTTCCACCCTCACGGAGATGCATCTATCGGAGATGCCCTCGTACAAATGGGACAGAAAGACCTGCTCATCGACACACAGGGTAACTGGGGCAATATCCTCACGGGCGACCGTGCAGCCGCTCCCCGATACATCGAGGCACGACTCTCTAAATTCGCCCTGGATGTAGTATTCAACCCTAAAACTACCGATTGGCAACTCTCCTACGACGGAAGAAACAAAGAACCTATCACCCTGCCAGCCAAATTTCCACTGCTTTTGGCACAAGGTGCAGAGGGTATCGCCGTGGGATTGAGCAGCAAGGTATTGCCGCATAACTTCAACGACCTTTGCGATGCAGCCATCCACTATCTCAAGGGAGAACCTTTCAGTATCTACCCCGATTTCCCTACTGGTGGTGCCATCGACGTAAGCAAATACAACGATGGGCAGAGAGGTGGTGTTCTGAAGGTAAGAGCCAAGATTGACAAACTCGACAACAAGACGCTCGTCATCAGCGAGATACCATACAGCAAAACCACGGTAAGCCTCATCGAAAGCATTACCAAGGCAGTAGAAAAGGGAAAAATCAAGGCTCGTAAGATAGAAGACGTCACATCGGCGAATGTAGAAATCCTCGTACATCTTACTCCTGGTACTTCTTCGGATAAGACGATGGATGCACTCTATGCCTTCAGCGATTGCGAAATCAACATTTCGCCCAACTGCTGCGTCATAGAGGACAACAAACCAAAGTTCCTCACCGTGAGCGATGTACTCAGACATAGCGTTGACCGCACAATGGGATTGCTCCGCCGCGAATTGATGATACGTAAGGGTGAGCTGGAAGAGCAGCTCTTCTTCTCTTCGCTTGAACGCATCTTCATCGAGGAACGCATCTACAAGGAGCGCAAATTCGAGCAGAGCAAGAGTCAGGATGAGGTAGTGGCATTCATCGATTCAAAACTGGAGCCTTTCAAGGACCAGATCTTCACTGCAGAGGTTGATGGCAAGGGAAATGTGGAATACTCCTTCCACCGTGACATCACAAGGGAAGACATCCTCAAACTCCTGGAAATCAAAATGCAGCGCATCCTGAAATACAACAAGGATAAGGCTGATGAACTCCTGATGAAAATCAAGGCAGAATTGGCAGAAATCGAAAACGACCTCGCCCACATGACCGATGTTACCATCAACTGGTTTGAATATCTCAAGGGCAAGTACGGAAAGATGCATCCAAGAAGAACCGAAATCAGAAACTTCGATACCATAGAGGTAACCAAGGTGGTGGAAGCCAACCAGAAGCTCTACATCAACCGACAGGAAGGCTTCGTTGGTACAGGATTGAAGAAGGATGAATTCGTATGCAACTGCTCTGACCTCGACGACATCATCATCTTCTACAAGGATGGAAAATTCAAGGTAACCAAGGTTGCCGACAAGATATTCGTGGGCAAAAACATCCTCCACGTTCAGGTGTTCAAGAAGAACGACAAGCGAACCATCTACAACTGCGTATATCGTGATGGCAAGCAGGGCGACTACTTCATCAAGCGATTCAACGTAACCGCTATGACGCGCGACAAGCTCTACGACATCACGCAGGGAACTCCGGGAAGCCGCATTATCTACTTCACCGCCAATCCAAATGGCGAAGCAGAAATCATCAAGGTAACGATGGAACCGGATCTGAGCAAGAAACGCCAAAGCATCTTCCTGGAGAAAGATTTCTCTGAAATCCTCATCAAGGGACGTGCTGCCAAGGGCAACCTGCTCACCAAGCGCACCATCCGCCGCATCGGATTGAAGAGCCACGGACACAGCACCCTGGGAGGAAGGAAGGTATGGTTCGACCCTGATGTAAACCGCATCAATTATGATGAGAACGGCAGATTCCTGGGAGAATTCAACGATGATGACTCAATCCTTGTAGCATTAGACAATGGCGAATTCTACATCACCAACTTCGATGTGAATAACCATTACGAGGACAACATCCTGAGATTGGAGAAATGGGATGAGCACAAGATATGGACAGCCATCCTCTATGATGCCGACAATCAGGGTTATCCATACATCAAGCGATTTACGATGGATGCCACCAAGCGCCATCAGAATTTCATGGGTGAGAACCCTAACTGCAAGCTCATCCTCCTCACCGATACCCCATTCCCTCGTATCAAGGTCACCTATGGCGGTGTAGACGCCATTCGTCCTGCCGAGGAAATCGATGCCGAGCAATTCATCGCCCAGAAGAGCTTCAAGGCAAAGGGTAAGCGCCTGACGACATTCAAGCTGGAGAGCATAGAAGAACTGGAGCCGACAAGATTCCCGGAGCCATCACCAGCCGATGATGATTCATCGAATGATGACTCTAATGCATCTTCCTCTTCAGAAGTCTCAGAAGAAAATCTCGACCCTGATGCTGGCAAAAGCGAACAGCAGGTTATTGATGAGTTAACTGGTCAAACCAACCTCTTCTCCGAAAAGGATTTCGAAGAAGAAAAAAAAGACAAAGATTGGTTATCAAAGCAATAGAGACTCAAAAAAATTCCCGTAAAGGATTTCGATGTATAAAAAAAGGGAGCTTAAAGCATCAATTGCCTTAAGTTCCCCTTTTTTTCTTTATATATGATATATACGCTGCAGCAAAGAAAGCGCCTTTTACTTCTTATATTCCTGCAGCTTCCCCAGGCAATAAGCCTTGAAATCACTCCAGTGATAATAAGGTGCTATATCGCTCTTGATAGGAAGTGTTGCCTCATCCTCGCAAAGCAAAACCTTCACCAGCACATCGTTCGCCTTGTTGCGATAGAACACAAACTGAAGGTTAGTAGCCATCGGAGTAATCTTATAATCAAACCACTGGGTAGCCACCTTCTCCGGATCCTTGATCTCCTCGCCATATCCGTTCAGGTTCAGAAGACAAGTGAGCGGAGTGACCATCGTATCATGACCATATCTCAAGGTTGCACCCGGATGCTGAAGAGCAATACAGCTATCAGCCTTCTCGATGATATCCATGAGAAGATTACGCTGAGAGAATGGCTGAACATTGCCCGTATAAGGCGAATTGCCATAAGATACCTGCCATCCTAAATTGCTCTGCAACCAATTCTGATAAAGCTCCTCCTCTGTAAAGAGATCATAGAGAGATACCTTACCTCTCAACTCTGTACCCTGAATAGAGCTTGCCATCTCATAGAGACGCCAGTTAAGATCACTTTGGTCGATATTCTGCTTCACCCAAACAGGGTCGTTGAAAAGTTCCTGCATCACTCGGCTATAGCAGGCATGCTTTCGGGCAAAATCCTCTCTTACCACTCTTCTTCCCACACTATGCTTCAAGCTATCCAGATATCTATCGCCCTGATTCATGTAATACATGTCGTGGTCGCTGGCATCATGGAAGATATGGAGTTTCGGATTCATGCGAAGCATCTGATGTAAACCGTTCTCCATAGAAAGGATGCATCGGATAACCAATGTGCTTCGAGCCTCAATATTCGCATTACCGGCAAAAATCTCAGGGAATCGCTCCATCATTCTTCGGGTAATACCCTGATGCTGCAAAGCACCAAGTGGAGTCAACTCGCCATCGCGTCCCTTCGCCTCTTCACGAATCATCTTCACCTTTGCTAATGTCTCCTCACCTTTGGCGGTCAATTTACCCTCCTGCTTCGCCTTCAACAGAGAGAAATAAGGCACATCATACGCCTTTTTGCCAATCATGAATCGGGAGCCATGACGGCCATAGTGGCTCAGATAGAAAGGTTTGTATCCTTTAGGAGCAGGAGTCAACTGCTTCTGAGGTCCGCGATAAGCCACATAGTTACTACCTGAGAGCGTAATGTCTCTCTTAAAATCCTCCTGAGGAGTCTGGGCCGTCATAGGCATCGCAAAAGCAAGAGATGCCCACAATAATAGATTCTTTGCGTTCATTGTTACTACTTAATTTTATCTGTTATTTTCCTTCTTACCAGTTCATCAAATTCTTTAGGAATGGCAACAATTCCTTTGCCATCTTTTGATGCTGCAACTTGCTAGGATGCCAGCTGGCACCATATCCCAAGTCGCCTTTCTGAAAAGTGAAGTCAAAGCGATAAATCTCCTTATCCCCCAGCTTCTTCGCCTTCTTTATCTTGCCTTTTTTATCCACTACCGTCTGATTCACCAAAGTGAAACCGCTCTTGTTGGCATCTGCGCAGATTCTGTCAAGGGCAGCTCTCTGCTCGCTACTCTCCTTCTTCCCGAGCATAGGTCCTGTCAGGAGCACAATCTTGGCATCAGGATATTTACTTCTCACGGTAGTAAGGAACATGCGGTAATTCTTCTCATAAATCTGAATATCATAATTATCCGTAGAAAGGTCATTGGTACCTAGGTTGATGCAAACCAGTTGTGGCTGATACTTGGCAAAATCCCATTTCTCATCATGCTTATTAAATAAGGTATATTCATACTGCCAAGGCATATTCTCTGCAGAACCTGTCTTAGGACCATCATAGTTGCGATATACACCGATACCACTGCGGGAGATCGAAGTATGCTGCGCCTTCAGGCTATCGCTTACGATATTGGCATAAGTCAGCCAATGGTTCTCCGTCTCATCCTCAAAAGGATCGCTCATCTCGATGCTCTCTACACCATATCCGCAAGTGATAGAATTACCGATGAACTCTATCTTTCGCTCAGACAAAGCTGGAGCCTCAACGAGTTTACAACCCTTATCCAACACGAATCCACGGAACTCTGGGTTGCGGAACAATCCCTCTATCACATACATCACCTTCACATGATGCACGCCCTTTGGCAAGGCTGTAGCCAGCGTAACCACCGAATCACGTTCTGCATTGAATCCTACCTTAAAAGGTTCACTGCCATCAACTTGTGCCATGAAATATCCCGTCATCGGACGGCACATCATCTTCAAGGAAGCCCCCTGGAAGTTTGCCTCAATGGTAGTACCTGGGAAATTGAAGCTAGCCACATCCGGATTCTTCCCGAAGCTCACACGTCCCATGTATTGAATCATGGGATGAGATGCCTTCACCACCTCTCCCTCGACAGGAAGCGTGGTAGAAGTCTTTCCATTACCAGCGAAGGCAGCAGCGCTCAGCATTATTGCCATCAATAACAAATTCATTTTTTTCATCATGATTATTTTTAGTTTGCCTGCAAAAGTACCATTATTTCTTGTAAAAAACGAACAAAACCGCTTTTTTCTGCTCATTTCTTCTTTTTATTCATTTTTTTGTTGTACCTTTGCACTCACGAATGCGCTTGTGGCGAAATTGGTAGACGCGCTAGACTTAGGATCTAGTGGTTCAGGCCGTGTAGGTTCGAGTCCTATCAGGCGCACCCAAGAAAACCCTAACTGCTTGATAATAAGCAGTTAGGATTTTTTGTTTCTAGAAATTGCCAACATTTTGCCAACATAATTCCAAACTAAATTGAATCGGTTGGCAAAAGCAAGGCTTCATTTTACATACTTTCACACTATTTCTTGCGATTACACACACCACTTTAGTTTATCCCCATACATAGAGTTTTTCGCCCAAAACTGAAAAAATCACTAAGAAAATACATTTTCCTCCCAAAGATATGCCCTACTTTCAAAGAAAAATATTATCTTTGTATCAAAATAAACATTTTATTCATAATGGAGTATATTGATTTCAAAAGACTGATAGATGCTCTGACCGCCAAGCCAAAAGAGACGGAGTGGTTAGAGTTCAAACATAATTTTCATTCTAAGGAAGAGATTGGCGAAAGAATCTCTGCCCTGTCAAACAGTGCCTATTTGAGCAATATGCCGTTTGGTTACATAGTATTTGGCATTGATGACGAAAGCCATGACGTAATTGGCACAGACTTATATGGTAAACAGAAAATGGTTGGCAACGAAGAACTGGAATCCTGGTTATCAACCCGTCTGAATCCCCGTATTGACTTCGAAATAATCGATGATTTTGATTATGAAGCCAACGGGCATGTCTGCATCTTCAAAATACCAGCTACAACAAACCGCCCTGTAAGTTTCCTGCATGAGTCTTATATCAGAGTGGGTACCATTACCCGAAAGTTGAAAGACTTTCCGGCTAAAGAAGCCAAGATATGGAAAGGTGGTCAGAAGCCATTGGAAAAGATAGTCTTGAAAAAGGGCTTGTCAGGACAGGATGTGTTTTCTTTTCTCAGTGCAGAAGTGTACTTTGACATGATGAACTTGCCACTTCCACAAGATATCAATGGTATCTTAGATCGATTCCTGTCAGAGAACCTGATTACCAAAGATGAAATCGGATATGGAATTACCGAACTTGGCGCAATTCTGTTTGCCAAACACCTTTCCGACTTCGATGGCTTGAAAAGAAAAATGGTTAGGGTCATTGTCTATAAAGGTAAGGGAAAGATTGAAACAATTCGCGAAAAATCATTCGACAAAGGTTATGCCATTAGCTTCGAGGAAATGATTGCCTGGATAAACAGCCAACTTCCTGCCAACGAAGAAATCGGTCAAGCTCTAAGAAAAGATACGCGTATGTACCCAGAGATTGCGATACGTGAGCTAACTGCAAATATGATTATCCACCAGGATTTTGCAGAACAGGGATTTCCTATGATTGAAATATACTCCGACCGCATTGCGTTCTCCAATCCTGGGCAACCGCTTATCAGCGTAGAGCGTTTCATCGATGAGTATCAATCCCGAAACGACTCTCTTGCCGACATCATGCGCCGCATAGGTATCTGTGAAGAGAAGGGAAGCGGTTTGGATAAGACAATCTTCTATGTAGAATTATACCAGTTACCTCCTATCCGCATCCAACTTCAAGAAACCCGAACGGAAGCTACTGTATTCACCTACCGTAAGTTTGCCGATTTGGATAAGTCTGAAAGAGTGATGGCCTGCTATCAACACGCTTGCCTCAGGTATGTTTCAAACGAGAAGATGAACAACCAATCTCTCCGAGGTCGCTTGGGCATTGAAGACAAGAACTACCCGATGGCTTCCAGAATCATAAAGGATGCCTTGGAAGCAAAGATGATAAAAGAAGAAAACGCCGAGGGTAATAACCGACATAATTACATCCCGTATTGGGCATAACTCATGTAACTGGCATGTAACTGGGCGACTCGAAACAGCCCTTAAACAGAGCAAAAGCCCTTTAAAACAGTGCTTGGTGCATGTAACTGACATGTAACTGGCATGTAACTGAATAAAAAAAACTCGTATGGATTATACTAGTATTCATATATATGGTCATCTTCTCTCTGATGACATCTTACATCATATAGAGCGTGAAAACACGCTCAACGGCAACCGTGACCTTTCGGGCAACCTTTTGCCTTGAAGCAAAGTAAAGACCGTTTTTCCCCAGCATCTGTATTTTTTATATGAATTAATTTCACCTTTACGATATTTTTTTGTACTTTTGTCCAAAATTTGAATTTGGAAACAAAACAAGAAACAATATGAGTAAGAAAATATTCATCATACTTCTAGTTTGCTCTTTTTTCTTCAGGCTTCAAGCCCAAGAAAAAAGAGCACTACTAGTGGGCATATCCAAATATGACACAGCCCTGACAGGTTATCAGTGGAACAATATCAATGGAGCTAATGATGTAAAGTTGCTCGCACCTATTCTGAAAGCTAAGGGATTTAAGGTAACAACTCTCACAGATGAAAAAGCTACCCATAAGAACATCATAGAGGGTATCAATAAACTAATCGCAACATCCCAAAAAGGAGACATCGTCTATTTTCATTTCTCCGGCCATGGACAACCGGTTGAGGACATCAATGGAGATGAAGCTGATGGATGGGACGAAGCTATCATTCCTGTAGATGCTAGAAAGGTGTATAAAAAGGGTGTTTATGAAGGCCATAAACATATCCTGGATGATGACCTTGCCCCGTTGATTACCAGACTCAGAACTAAAATAGGACCAAAGGGAGTAGTCTATGCTGTTCTCGACGCATGCCATGCCGGTACGGCTTCCAAAGGTCTGGACGACGATGAAGATGAATGCCCTTCCAGAGGAACTATGCAGGGATTCACCTATACTAGAGGCAAATATTTCAAACCCAAGAAACTGGAGACGGCCAACTACTATAAAGTTCAAAAGACAAGACAGATCTCTCATGTCGTTTTCTTTGAAGCATGCCGTCCCTATCAGTTGAATCGAGAAATCAAGGCAAACAATAAGATCTACGGTCCCCTATCCTTCCATATGGCACAAGTGATTAAGAAGTTTGGACTTTCAACCAACGCAAGTACGGTTATCAACCAACTCAACAAGGAAATCACAAAAGAAGGACTATGGCCTATGAATCAGAATTTAGTAATCGAAAAAAGTTTTTAAATATGAACGTACCATCAGACAATACAGAACTTATCAGAATCGCAATCGAGCTAAGACCCAAAGTAATCAAAGCTCTAGCTTCGAAGTTTGAGCATACTCTAACTAAAGAAGACATTGATGATGTCTTCTATGAGTCATGTACAAGAGTGTGGGAAAAACTCATGCACGTAGAAAACAACTATCTGGAAGAGTTGGCCAGCAAAAGTGGAAACTTTGAAAGCTATTTTTTCGGAATCTGCAACTACACTGCCATGAACATGATCAGGAAGAGACAGATGACGATTCCAAAATCCAAGCACAAAGATGAAAATGGTAAAATCGTGGTGGATAAGACAGCCAGAGAAGTCTCTATGAGTTCTATGATCCAGGAAAACGAAGATGGTAGCGTTAACATGGACAAGCTGTCCTATTTGATGTCAGCCGCCATCGATGGACACGAAGGTGAAATTGAATTGAGCAAGATGGAAGAAGCCGTGAAAGAGATCATCACCCAACTTCCTGACAACTGCAAAAAAATCTTCCATGGCATATACTGGGATAACATGGAGAATCTGACAGCAGTAGCAGAGAAATATAATTTCAGCAATGCCAATTCTGTAAAGACAACCAAATCGCGCTGTGTCAAGAAGTTCAAGGATAAACTTGAATCCTTATTTCCAGAAGTATTCAAAATTTTAAAGAAGTAGCATCATGGAGCAGGACAATATACAAGAAGCTATCTTGCAAGACGAACTGATAGACAAGTTCATCAGAAACAAGATGACGCCAGAAGAGGAAGAAGCTTTCAAGACAAACCTGGCCAATGACCCTGGTTTGCGAGAAAGAGCTTTCGCTACAGCCATCATGGCTAAATGTATGAGAGAAAAGCGCCAGAAAGAAGAGAAGGCATTCATAGAGCAGCTGAACGAATCTGTTGCCATAGATCAGGATGACCGAATCGAACGCTTCATCCGAGACAACATGACACCGGAAGAAGAAGCAGAGTTCAAAGATGATCTTAACTATGATTCAAGCTTGAAAGAACGTGCCTTGGCTACCTCACTCATGGCAAAATCGATGAAAGAGAAGCGACAGAAAGAAGAGAAAGCCTTCACAGAACAGCTAAATTCTGCGGTAAAAGCCTCTTCACAGCGTGCAAGAATCATAAGTCTCAAAGAGTTTATGGCAATTGCTGCATCTTTGCTCATCTACATGGGATTCGGAGGCTATCTCCGCTTTACAGAATATGGCTACCAGCAGCGTAATAGCATTGTAGCTGAAAACATCAGCATGGGAGGTGCTCTAACTGAACGAGGAGAAGGCGATGAAGCCATGCTCAGCAAACTTGATTCCATAGCAACAACGATCAAGAAAGACCGCGACATGACAAAGGTTATCGCTGAACTCCAAGCTTTATATGACAAACGCCTCACAGACGTTGACTGTGCTCAAAATTCAGCAACCATTGGATGGTATCTTGCTCTGGCATATATCAAGGATGACCAGAAAGACAATGCCAAGGATGTGCTCATCATTCTGAAGAAAGAACAGCCACAGATGGCTACCCGTATCAATAAGCTGTTGAAAAGTATGGAATGATACACCATCAGATTAAAAGCTTTGCATGAATGGTAAAGCATCACTTAACAATAGTATACGCCCATGAAAATCATCATGGACGTATACTTCCTATATGATACTGGAACTAATCTATAATTACGAATGGTGCCCATAAAAGAGGATCTTGATATTTGAGTCTCAACCTTTTTTGAGCTATTCGGAAAGCTTCATGATATTCCAATCCTTCCTTAATCTGACCATAAAATTCACACATAAATTCTTTTGTTACAAGATCATTAACCTTCCACAACGTCATGACTATAGTATGAGCACCCGCAATTTTAAATGCCCTACTTAAACCATATACTCCATCTATAGATTCACAATCTCCCAAGCCTGTGTCACAAGCAGAGAGAACCACAAGTTCCGTATTGGATAAATCCATTTTTTCAACTTCAGCCGCTGTCAATATGCAATCTTCTTCAACATCTTGAGCGTAAATACCATTCCAGGCATTGTTTGCTCCAGAAAACAACAAACCACATTTAGACATTTTATACGTAATTTTAGAACTCAGCGACAAATTCTTGAAAAAAGGAGCTTTCAAGCCTTTACCTTTTAAATAAAATCCATGCGTTGAAATATGTATCACACTTGGTGAATGTCTTGACAGAAGCTTAAATTGAGACTCTGTAGCTTTTTGCCCCGAATAAACTGTCGTATTCATGACACCGCCAAGCAGATCAGATATATCAGTGACCTCATTAAGAGTTTCTGGTAAATAATCAAAACCGCTTCGGTCCAACTTTGTTTTCGAAGTGTCCTGAACATTCTTTTTATTGACAGAAATAGAAGCATCATAGTCTATACCACCAAAAAGAGCAATACTTTTCTTTGCACTATCTTTAACGCAATCCCTTTGAAATAAACTGTTTAAAGTTGAAATTGAAGCCAATTGATAAACATCACCTAATCTCTTTGCTCCACAAGAAATTGCTCCAAAGTTCACTTTATTCAAATTCAAGGTCGGAGATATCAATATCTTCTTTTTCTTTGAGATATACCGTTCTATCTTTTTCCAAATTTCTGAATAGAAAACAAGATTCTTAGCATCATACAGCTTACTATTGCGTAATAACTCGTCTATTTGTTCTAAACGACATAACTTCAAGAATTTAGGAACCTGAGACTCTTTTGTTGTAATAGATACCGCATAGTATACATGATATGTGTCGTAAGAGATGAACTCATAATATGGAAAAAAATCCAACATCACCTCATCTTCCCTCAAATTTTGCTTTAAAGAGACAAAAGTAGGAAAAGATACTGTACTAAAACCGGAAAGACTATTTGAAACAAGAGATTTCATTTTCTTGTCCAACAATCTTAACTGATTTTTTATACCTCCGACACTATCTTTAGAAAGGTGAGGATCATTCAATTCTTGATACAAACCTGATGCCTGAGAAGATAAAGCAGCTGCTTCTGTATCATTCTTTATCCTCTCAGAAATGGCCAGTTTATTGACAAGTACAAAATTTTTCAAAAACAACAAATAGTTGTAAGTATCTATAATCCCTTTGTTATCTATAGTTCCTTTGTTTCCTTGAAAAAAAGAATTTACCAATATTCCATTTACCGACAATGAAACAGAAGAAAGTGAAGCCCAATAGTCCTCAAATTCAATATCCGCAAAATGACTTGCCAATGAATAAGATTGCCTCATCATCTTATTGTTATAATCCTGTATATATTGAGAAACGTTTCCTTTGTTCAATAAATACGAAAGAGAAGCCTTCAATTCATACAGCCAAAGATTATCCCCATATTCAATATCAGATAATAAATCATAGGCCTGTTGATATTTTCCATCTAAAGTGTAAAAATAGGCAAGCTCTATCTTGATTTGCAAAATAGCACTTTGAGGAACATTCGGCGTTAAATTCTGTAATTCACGTTCCAATAGAGATATTGCGTTTTCTCTTTTACCAATCTCTTCATACAAATTTGCCAACGTAATACTGTAAGCACCCAAAGATGAACTTTTTGAAGTTTTTGAAAGAATATCATTTGCTTCATCTATATAGAGCTTAGCCTTAAGTTTCTGACCTAAAGCCAGTTTGACACCAGCCAATGAGAACAAGACGTTAACATACACATCATCAAAACGACTTTCGTAGTCAAAGTAAGACTTAGACGACATTAGCAATTGATTTGCTCCATTAAAATTATTCATGCATTGATATAAGTCTCCTTTTAAATAATCCAATGAAGCCAAATTTTCGTTTCGTTGTTTTGATGGTTCCCAAGAAATAATCTGATTAGATAATTTAGAAATGAAAGTATCAGCTACATCATAATCAGAAAGTGCAACATGGCAATAAGCTTTATAATAAGCAATCCCAAATAAATCTTGATTATTATTTTGCACTATATCTATATTTCCACACTCTTTCTCTATTTCATCAAGAGCAAGTTGATACCTACCTTGCAACACAAGGGTATTTACCTTGCGTTGCAAATCTTTCAAGTTCTGACTATACAATGAAGTACAAATACTTAACATTATGAAAAGGAAAACGAAGCGTCTCATTATTTCATGCATTCATTTATATAATTTGTAGTATTTTCCATCACATTACCAAACTGCTCTTTCTGAAGCTTTTCAGACATTTTTAATAGTTTAAGAGCATTTTGTTTATCATTAGTCAACATTACAGCTCTGCCCAAATTATGATAATAGAGATAAAGATTTCTTTCCTGTTTGGTAGAATCAGCAATACTTATAGCTTCCTTAAACTCAGCAATTGCTTCATTCAATTTGCCATCCCAAAGATATGCCAAACCAAGTTCATTGAGAAAATCCAAATAATACGGGTGATTCATACCTAAAGTACTTCTAATAAGAGGCATTTTATTAGTAAAAATATCAACCGCTAAATCATATTGCTGTAATGCTAAACAAGCCAACCCTTTCTGATAAGAACATAAAATATTACATAGAGTATCTTTGGGAGTAAGTATTTCTTCCAAGACCTGTACTATTTCTAATGTACGGGATGTCTCTTGCATGGCAGTCGTTGCTTGTGCCATACGTATCAAGCATGATTTCTCTATTTCTATCATATTACCCGGTTTATCATTTTCTAGCATATATTGATATGCTAAATTATAGAAAGTATATGCCTGCTGAGGATTATTTTCTTGTGCAAAAAAAGTTCCCAAATTCATATAAACATGAGGAGCCTGATATTTCAAGTTATCATCATCATCCTTAAAATAATCAGTAAGTGCTGGCAAAAATCCAATGAGTCCCTGATAATTCTGACTAAAAAGATAATACTGATATAATCCTTCATAAGCAGGTTTCAACTCTGGGATTTGCTGATTAAAATATTTATTTGCCTTATAAAAGGCACAATCAAGTTCATATTTTGCTTCATCAAACACATAAATATTTGACAGAGCCAAACCTAAGGCACTTAATTTCGCAATGTAATTTACAGAAATCGTATCTTTATCAAATTCCAGTCTTTGAACCTCCTCTAAAATATCATTGTAATCCTCTACATTTTGCTTCATATCTGGATGACCTTCTAAACAAAAAGCAGCCCACCATTTTTGAGCTTCTCTATGCACATCCCTAACTAAATCAACATCTCCTTTTTTTACATAGACATTAATTAGATTTTTGTATAGTTCATACTTGTCGAAAATGCCAATACTGCCCTTCAATCCATCAAAATATACGATACCTTGCCGACAATATTTTTCTGCTAAATTCAATGAGTCTAAACTTAAATAGCAGTTACCTAAAGCAGAATAAGCCTCCATCAAATCCACATCAATCTGATGGAGTTTTTGTTTCAAAGGAATATACTCTTTCAAATATGGAATTGCTTCTTTAAATTTTTCCAAGTTATAAAGAGAAGAACCATATAAATAAATATAACGACTCTTCTCTAAATCTTCCGTTAGACGTTTACTGGCATTCTTATTCATATAATATAATATTGCCTGATAATCCAAATCATGATGAAGAGAAATTTGTTCAATGCTATCTGCATAATGTACCCAATCTACTTGAGCAAAAGTAGAATTACAAACAAAGATAAACAATATATTTGAAAACAGTTGCTTCATACGATATTCTAACATTTTATTAAATACAAAGTTACTCGTTTTGTCTTTAAAAATAGGCAATTTTACAGTATTTAACCATTCAATAAGCATCAATAACTCAGTATATCTCCTTATTAAGGATGTTCTCATCAAAAACTGACCATTGGTCAAAAGAGAACATCCTTAATAATAAAATCACAATCAGCAATGAATCCACACTATTCAAAAACAAGCCTAGACTTAGTTACGTATCCTTTTCCTGCACAAGTAGGACATAATTCAGTATTTCCTAGCGATCCTTTGCATCGGGTACATTCTGCATATTCTTGCCTACCGGAACCACCACAATAAATGCACTTTGACCTTACTACACCAGTTCCCCCACACAAAGAACAGCCACCAGCCATACTTGGTCCTCCACAGATACAGCTTCTCTCAGTATATCCCCTTCCAAAACACTGAGGACAATTATGGGGACAATATGCTCTTCCTGTACCATGACAAACCTTACATGGAATTACTCCCTCGCCCTTGCAGGTAGTACATACTTCCTCACATTCCTCTGTCCTGTATGATGGAGTTGACTTAGCAGGCTCTGAAGAAACAGAAGTGTTGGAAGAATTCCCCTTTGGGGCATCACTGCTTATAGAAAAATCAGAAGCGGCATTATTTACATCCTGATAAGTAGAAGGAACATCCTGAGGGGTGGAAGTGCTTGAAGAACCATTTGTATCAGAACATGCCTGATAACAAATAAAGGCAAATGCACAACCTACCACAATCAGCACAAATAAGCTAATAAAAGATAAACACCCTCCAGGATCATCGCTCCCCAGAGAAGGAGATGGAGATGATGATGGTCTGCTTGGCTGGCTGCTTGCAGATGTGGTATGACTTCTCACTGTAGATGGTTTGTGTCCCCTATTCTCCTCTTCAAATTCTCCAGTCCTATCGTTATATTTCATTCCCATTGTCAATTCAGTTCAAAATCAATGTCTGTCAATTCAATCTGTCCTTCCAGTTTTGCCTCAATATCCTCCCCCAAGTCTAAGACGCTCATCGCAGGAGAACATACAGCACAAGAAGGATTCCTATCTATCCTGGCTCCATACCATCGCATAATGGTTGGCATATTACCTGCCCCAGGCAGAGCAGCCCAATTGGCATAGTGACGTTCTCGACGGTTTGCCCACATATAGTAGTCATAAACTAGCTCGTCTTCCAAAGAGGAGATTCCTGATTCACTACCTCTAGAAAGTTCCACAAGAGCCAACTTGACCATCATAGTGCAAATTGGCTGGATATCAGAAGACAAACCCACTTGTACCACAGCATCAGCATCTTCCGATGACATATATGCCGGAATGGCACCTGAGCGACGAGCAGACCTCTCATCAGCAATCTCTTCATTATGCGAGTTGAACCAATGATTGCCAATCAGACAGCAATAGCAAGGACCACCAGGGCGATATCTGAACACATCACCTCCCTCAGCCCGGGTAATCGCTCTACCAAAGATTCCAACCTTCTGATAATCAACGAGCGCTTTCGACAAGATGAAACGACTTGCATTATTATCTGTGGCACAGATAACCAGATCAGCCTTGCCCACTTCCTCTCTCATCAACTCTTCCTGCTGACTGATATCATAAGCGAACTTGTCAACCCGGGCATAAGGATTCTTGGCCAAGATAGCATCCTGGATGGCATTGGTCTTCAAACGACCCAATTCCTGGATACCACAGGTATGACGAGCCAAATTGTGCAACTCCACCCTATCAAAATCCCAAAGAGAATAACTCCCCACTCCAGCCTTGGCCAGTTCTATGGCTATCTGAGAGCCAAAACTACCCAAGCCAACAATCATCACCCGCTTCCCCTCCAATACATTCACTTCCAGAATACCTTTGCTTCTAGAGTAGAGTTCATCTTTAGCAGGGATATATTCAAAAGCTCTCGGTATCAGCTCTCCATTCACTTTTTCATATACATGGACATCATCTTCTGCCCTTACGATGAGGAAGAACTTTCCAGTGTAATCCTCATTCACCGCAGCAGTAGAAGTCGCAAAAAGAATGTGGCCGGCATCTCCATAAGCATGCAAGGCTTTCTTCAGGGAAAGATGAACCACCTGCTCACCCTCCCACTCATAAGAATAACCTTCAGCAACCTCGCCCCCTTCAGAAGCGAATTCAAGCACATCCTGCTTGCTCAGGTAAATGACAGGAGAACAGGCAAAGCCGTTCTCCGTCATATCTGTAACAATCTCACCAGTGAGAGGTTGGGTTCCCCGGGTAATCTGTCGGAACTCTCCTGTTTGTGAATCATAAACCAACTGTGTCATTGAAGCTTCCTGCTTCAATCCCTGTTCACGAACACTGTCTGCCAGTGCGCTCAACTCATTATCATTCATTCTCATATTGCTTGTCTTTTTAAATTTGACTAATGTAACAGTAAAAACTATGCCTGATGGTTCAAGAAAAAATCTATATTCTTGCCAGTACGAAGATGTGCTTCATACATTTCCAACCAAAGACGGCACTTGATATATATCTTGTATATAGAAACCATTGGCGTCCATGAGTTATACCCATAATGACAAATTCGCGTAAAACCATGTTCACTGCTCAATGTATGCATAGTAGCACTCGCAGAGTCCATCCGGCTACCAGTCTTTGTCAATAGCATCTTGGTAACAAAAGCCTTTGGCACCTCATTAGGAAACTGATCCAAGTCTATTCTAATGGTATAGATATTCTTACTGTTGGTGACAGCTCCTAACAGAATATAGGGCTTTGATGTATTCATATCCTGGAAAACATAGGCAGAGGCAGGCAACTTGCGAGCCAACACCTGCTTTTCCAATTGAAGTCTCTGATAATCCATCATATCATTCTCAATTTATAAGTTACTAACCAATTCCTGAGGCAAACTCATACCATAATAATAGGTGAAAGATCGATAAATATCACCATTATAGTTCCATTGTGCCTTCATCACTCTATCCTGCAGCTTCACCACAGGGGCTTCTTGCGGAAAACCTCCAGGAAAGTAAATTTCCTCAATGCTTCCATCCTGCTTATCCAGAAAAAGATGCACATGCCCTCTCCCATCCAATTTCACATCACATCCCCGGTTGTCGGCATACTGGTTAAGAAAATCAATAATCTTCTTCAATACAAGATTGTTCTGCTTGTCACGAAGCCAGTATTCCTGACTGAAGACAGGCTTTTCCTCACCCAATACTTTCAAGCCAACCATGTTAGGCTCCTGACAACAAGGATGTAGGAGAATGTCGTGAAGTTCCCGGTCCACGAGCTGACGGTATGGACTATCCATCTCTTTGATGAGCCATGAAGCATGCTGATAGTCTTGATGTCCCTCCAAGAAAGAGAAAGCATTCAGCGTAGAAGCATGCGCATCACAGTTGCCAATGCAAAGAAGGAACCTGCCAAGATGCTTCTGGTCAATTACCATCTGCATGTTGGAAGCATCATGACCGCTTGGATGAGCCAGTCCCAACTGATGATGAGAATGCCACTCACCGATATGCTGCAATCCATATCTCTGCAGAAGCATGTTTCCTACCTTTACCAGATAATCAACATCCTGATTAAAGAAGGTACACTGATGATTGGCGTGTGGTCCTGGACCAATGGCATAGAGTACAACAGGAATCCCTGTAGAAGTCCAGAAGCCAAAGAGCTGCCCACCCGTTTCAATCGTCTTTGAATCCAGAATGCATCGTGAGATGTAATCCAATTCACTGCGATATATCATGGCAACAGACGCAGAATCCGCTGATGCCTGACCGATGGTCTCAACAGGAGAAGCCTGACGCCTGCTCTGTTGTTTACTTTTGCAAAGTGAATGGATCATAACAAATCCTCTTCTTTGCATTTTTCTTTTCATCTTATTCATAAATTCGATAACTTGATTCATCATATAATACCTCGAGTTGTGAAAAGGTAAACATTCCTATTTCTTTTTCCCAAAAATCATCCCAATGACAGCAGCACCGATCTTTCTCTCGATACCAGTCTTCGTGGTGGGAATACCCGTAGCCTTTGTAAAGGCACGTTTAGCGGCAGTAATGCCAACAGCTCGTTTAAGGGAGAAGCTGAGTCCCGGAATCTTAGTATTTGTCATAACCATTATATCTTAATTTGTTCTATCTCACTACATAATCCGGATTTATCCAGACAGTAGTGTTATTGCATATTAAAAATAAGCAGTTTACACTCATGCTTAGGAGCTTGTCTTAAAAATGTGCGAATATTACTTAACTGAGTGCTTATCTACCCATTCCTGAGAGAACACAAAGTCTTCCGATACAATACTACTTTCTACATATTCTTTAATTAGAGAAGCATGTGACAATGGAGAAGACAAATCATTCAAATCACAATTAGTATTATAATCAAGTAATACTATTGTCTTATTGTGTTCATTTAAATAAGTCAGATAATCAGTTTCCTCGCGACAACGCCATAAAAGCATGTATTCATAAGCAGGCTTGTAAATACTGTCTCTTGCAGTAGCATAGTCTATTAGTTTTCCCCAAAACATGTGTCCTAAACATTTGCCAAAACGTCTACAGCTGCGCTTCAAATTACGCATAGTAGTGTTAGTAAAGCAAGAAGTATCAACACCTGCATGCTCAAACACCTTCAGACCTTGCCACATACCTTCTACAGAAGCAGAATAGTATTTAAATGGTCTCTGTTCTGCTGAACCGAGATATGGATCTCCATCCTTAGGTTCTTTGTCAGAACCAAATACTGGAATATTACCATGTGGATAGAATGGAGAGAGTGTTTTCAATGCACCTTTAGAAGTAACATCAAAAATTATTGCACCAGGATATTCTTTACGAATATTCTCCAACTTACATCTTTTGTTTTTAATAATTATCATAATCTATTATTTTTTATAATTCAACATATTTAATCTTCTAATAACACCATCAGATGTCTTACACTCCTATATAACATCAATCTGGAAAAGGTAAACACCCAAATAGTTTTTTTTGAATTTAAAAGAAAAATGACTGATTCCTTCCATATTCCAGATATTTTTCGTAACTTTGTCGGATAACTAACCAAAAAGATCGATATATGGCTAAATTATTAATTATTTTCCTGGTGGCATACTGGGGCTACAACTATTGGAAGTTCAGACGCGACTATCGGTATTACACCATCATGGCAGAACTCCTGAAGCAAGATATCCGTGAAAAACCGGATTATGTAAAAAAGATGAAACTTTCATCTGCATTGATCCATATCCAACAATACGCCAGTGCATACGAACTTTTGAATGAAATCATGAATTCTACCCCTTATGTTGTCAACGACAAGAATATACTCCTTATGAACATGGAATTTTGCAAGAATCCAACACCCACATTGCATGGTCCCAAGAACCTTCATCACAGCTATTGGCACCATTTTGTCTTGAACAGATTGGGCAAAAAAAGATATGATTTTCTCACGGAAGATGAGTATTTGAAGACAAATTCTATCTTGAGAAAAATGAAATCCAATCATTGAAAACAAACGGAGGATACACCGCCATGATGTATCCTCCGTTTGTTTAACTAGTTGGAACGAACAGTTTAATGAAGAAGGACAAAAGCCCCCCAGTCTTCTGGAGAAGGATACATCTTCCTAAGATGAGCCTTGCTTTTCTGCAAAGCTTCATCAGCATCTTCTCCACGCAGCAAGCCTTGATAAAACCCAGTCATCAACATATCCGTAGCCCTATCATCCACTGCCCACAAACTCATCAGAATCTGTTTGGCACCTGCGAGTTTAAAGGCTCTCTGCAATCCATACACTCCCTCGCTGGAATTGCTGTATCCCAAACCCGTTTCGCAAGCTGACAACACCACCAGTGAACAATCAGCCAAATTCAATGTGGCAATCTCGGCAGAACGCAAGATACCATCATCTGCATAAGGAGATAATTGCAGCGTGTCATTACACCAATACCTGTTTGCCCCTGCAAAGAACAATCCCGATTCCAACATCGGATTTTTGTTCGGAGCATTGTCTTTAAAGAAGCCGTGGGTAGATATATGTATGATGCTATTCTTCATCTTGCTTCTTGACTTAAAGGCAGCTTCTGTGGCATATTTACCCGTATAAACCCTATTCCTTACATTTTTAGCCCGAAACAAAGCTGAAATATCCATCACTTCATTATAGGCATAAGGCAAGTTGGAAAGCGTTTCTCCTCGCTTGATAGCCTGTCTCTTCACCGCTGGAAGAGTTACAGAACCCGGTCCATAATCAATACCACCCCATAACGTAGCACCATGACTGATTGCAGACAAGTTGAATGGCTTTGCCGTCTTTATATCCATAGGATTGGCCAATAGCTTCAACTGCCTTGTATCACATACATATTTGTTATTGCCCATATATAATGCACCCACAGCAATTTGATTGTAAATTCCCTTTGGTACATAATATAAGGTATGGATACCAGCAGCCGCATCCAACACCTTCCCCAAGAGTTTTTGGGTAAGCCCCGGATCATGATAGATTTCAAAGATCGGTCGCTGCAGCTGGCTCTGAATATCAGCAAGCTTTCCCATAGGGATATATGACACATCACCCTTGTGTTTCAGCATGAGTGCAAACAGCTGACCTTCGTTCTCAACCAGATTGACGAGTGCTTCACCAGAATCCAAACTCTTCTGTACCTGGTGATAATCCTGATTTTCCAGTTCATTCTTTGTCTTGAAATCTGTACATTTCAACGCCAGTTCCTTCTCAATATCATCAATTTTCTTCTGTATCTCATCTCTTTGATTAAACAGTTTCTTTCCTGAAATCTCCTGATAAGACAGGTTCTTCCGTAAATCACCCAGCTCATTGTACTTTTTCAGAATCTCAGGGTCTCCCATATTCTCGATACTATGTCTGATAGACAAATTGGAACGGAGAAGAAGTCCTGTTTTAAAAGTGATATTGTCAAAACACAAATTGGCCAATTCTGGCGTCGGATGTTTCTGCAATACATGAAAAGCATAATTATAGGCCACATCAAACTGCTGGGCAAAATGCTCACGCTGCTCTTCTGTCATTGACGGAATGTTCAAGGCAATCTGCTTTTTCATACCTTCACAGTAGAGTTGCAAATCAGATATGAGTCCATCCCAGTCTCCCTCTACCTCCTGAAATCTGAAACCTCTCACATAATTCACGATATATTCATAATCATTCTTGTCATGATAGCGATCCAGAAATCTCTGATATTTCTTAAACAGTACTTTACTCAAGGAAAGATCATGAATCCTGAAACAATAGTCAGACAGATCACCCAACTCTTCGCACTCAGCAAGTACATTCATCTGTTTTACCTGGTCCACAGCCTGAAGGATTCTGGGATAGGCATCAATCTCCTTACCATTTTCAAAATCCCACTTGATAAGCTGATTGAGACATTTAACCTTGTAACGTGGGGGATATTGCTGGTTACCTAATGTTTTATCAACATACTTCCCCATACTCCTGATGGCCAATTCCTTATTCTGATAATAGGAAACCACAATGGAATCATACTGTATAAGCTCTTTAGGAATGGCAATATCTAAAGTTGAAAACCACTCCTTTTCATTGTAGGCCTTTGCTACGAACCGGTCTATCTCCTGTTGTGCACCATCATAATACTTCTTGTAAATATGATAAAACTTGAGCTGATTATTGACATCACCTATCTTTTCGTAAAAGAGATAGATGATTCTGGCTGTAGCATAATACAATGCTTGCTTGGAAAACTGCACATCAGCATCTTCGGAATCACCATATTCCTTTATAAACTTTGGAAGCAGATTCCATATATCAAGATACATTTTTTCTGCCTTGCTATAGTCACCCACATGATAATAAGAATCTGCCAACCTTGACTTGTAGACAATCTCTTCGGGAGAATCATCAAGGATTTTACCCTTATACTCCATCAGATTAATCGCATCCTGATGACGATTAGCCTGCTGTAACTGGTCGAAGAGTTTCAAGGTGGTTTTATAATCAATGCTGCTCAGTTGTGAGGGAATCATCAAATCCATCACAATCAGAAAAAGCAGTATGGAAAAAGCCAAGCCTATTATTATAGAGGCTAGCAGTCTATAGAAGCAGAAGAAATAATAAATATTCATAAAAAAGCTATTCTTCCATGATATTTTTGGATGATCCTTCTGTGAAACCCGATTAATTTTCATATCTTTGCAAAATGATTATATCAATGATTAAATTCCTGCTGTTTGCAGGTGGCGTTTTGGCGGCATACCTTGTCATGTATGACCGCTGTGTACACAAAAAGGGATGGTGGGAGTCTGTCAAAGACCTTACCATAGGCTTTTTTGTGTCTCCCCTCTTCATTTGCCTGTTTAGGATTGTTGCCACATGCAGCATATTCTATCTGATTTATGCTTTGATGCACAACACCTCACTCTTCTAGGCAACTTTTGGCATTCCCCATGATTTCAATGGTATCATATAGGGATTGCTTCGGCGAATTGGCTTCCATCTGAGACAAACATAAAATCTTATAGCTATGCGTATCAACCAAAGAGGAGAATGACCAATACTTCTTTTTCCCCTTCCTGTTAAAATACTCATAAGTACTATAGTAAAATGTGGACCCGTTGATCTGTCTTTCTCCATAATCCACTTCCCGGAAATCAAGAGCATTCACTTTCGCCTGAAACACCAACTGATAAAAATCCAATCTCGACCTGCACTCGCCTAGAACTGTTGTCATCTGGATGATTGCGGCATTGGAAGAATGAAAGACCAATAAAGCTTCACCATCCTTACTTGATTTGATAGAGTCTTTTACCCAAGATTTCGGTGTTTGAAAAGCATAAAGACCATCTGTATAATGATGGCTATCCAATTCCATCTTAGCAACATTCATTCTTGAGCTGTTACTTTGCTTCATGATACTTTGCCAGATATTCATTCCATATAGGCCTCCAACCATTACATACAGAGAAAGACCACAAATACCATAAACTCCAAACGTTCTCATCTTGGGTGGCAAATAGACCATCAGACTCTTGGCCTTGAACAGATAAAGGAAGAAGAACCATTCAAAAACAGCAGCCATGCAAAAGTAAAGCTTAGGTGCCATTCCCACCGGACCCAAAGACTTGAAAGTATGCTGCAAAGCCAGATAGAAAACGGCCATCTTCAACATTCCTATGCCATAACTCTTTCTCTGTAATGTCTTATATATAGCTACGACTCCATACACATACATAAATATATCTATCAGAAATGAACTGACGACAACTATGGTATCATAGCCCATCAGGATTTGTTCTGACAATGAATCAATGGCATCATACTGTGCAAAGAAACACTTTACCAGTACCATCAAAAACAGGTACATCAGAATAGATAATCCTATGGAAGGCTTTACGATTTGCGTATTTTCATTCTCCATATAATAATTCCGAATATAACAATTAATAAAATGGTTGCTGCCAGATAAACATACCATGGATGTGCTACAGACTGCTCTTCTACCTGGTTCACAGGCTCGTCCATGGTGACCTCTGGAAATCTGTAATCCAAAGTAGTTCTTATCTGTGGATTCTGTGTAAAGGCCTTCGTTGCCATTTCATCATATACCCTGTCCAACCAACTCCTCACATCAGCAATCCCTCCATGCTGGAAAGCCAAAGCCATCGCATAGGACAAAGGACCGTAACTGACTCCCTTGACAGATATCTCCCGATTGCGCTGATAGGACTTACATGCACTGATGACTATGATTTCACTTGCCTTCTCCATATATTCCAAAGGCACATTATCCTGCAGCAATCTCCTGGCTTGCACCTTCTTTAAACTGTCAGGCGTTATGTAATTGGCACCGAAGATCTCTTCTCCACCTCTATATACTACATTCCGTGACTTCTTTTCTCCCTTGTTCATGGAATCACTGAAACAAGCATCCAAAGAAACAATCAGGAATCCATGTTCTCCCAGTTTCTTGCGAAAACGGTTGATGATGACACCCAGTTCATCATCAAGGAGATGATTTTCTCCATGATAACTGCTGGAACGTTTACTGCGGGCATCGTATGGTATGAGTGCCTCGTCCAACCCATCCTTCTCATCCTTGCCCTTGGTTAGAACCTGCTGGCCATGACAAGAAAAATGAATGAGAACTGTATCACCTTGCTCAATTTCAGAGAACAATCGGTTGATGGAAGCCAATATTCCATCATGGGTTGCTTCCTGATCTGTCAGGGGCTGAACAGAAAAGGCTGTCATTGACTTCTGCAAGAGCTTCACATCATTTACCGATCCTATTTCATGCCAACCGGTGGAGGATGGATAATGACCTATACCGATAAGCAAACACCTTTCTTTTCCCATGGTATGCAGACATGCGAGAGCCAGCATCCAGATAAGTATTACTCTCCTCATCATAAGAACATCTGGCTCATAGCCATCATTTTAGTCAAGGTTTGATCTACCACTTCCCTGGAGTAGCCAATTCTCTCAAAAGAACTATAGAATTTACTTTCCATTTCAGGATGATTGGAAACATTCAGCAAACTGACTGTTTGAGCAGAAGTCAACATCAGCATTGTAGCAGCACTTTCCTCCAAAGCATTGAGATCTTTGTAAATCTGCTCCTCCCCCATTGCCAATAATCTTTGTCTGCAATCCTCCCATTTTACATTTAAAGAAAGGATGAAGTTGGCCAACGGTGGTATTTCCAAGAAATCCTTCTCTGCAACCAACCCAGCTTCCTGAGCAATAGCTACCACAAAGTTGACCAAGGAGCAACGCATCTCGTTTGATACAGAAGCAAACATAATACTGAGAACATTAGTAGGATCACTCGGGTATCCAGTACCCTGATGAGGATGCTTCATACCATTGACGCTTTCATAAGATACCTTACGCTGATGCTCCATGATTTTCTCCTGGCATAATTCTATAAACTCATTGGCAACATCTTTCTGTTGGTATATACTAGCCTCCCGAAGATGATAGAACTCCTTTTTAAAGACCAGTTCTCTTTGATAATATTTATAGTTCAGAGTAATGGTAAGATTACCTGTTCCATAGAAGAACTGAATAAGAATATTCGCCTGATCTTTGGAAAACAGGTTCATGAGTTTTGGATTATCATCGAAAAGAGTGACCTCACCTCCACCGGCAAGAAGCGCATCATTGATGATACCCACAAGTATCCCAAACTTTTCGTTGATGGGATTGGCAGCCAATTCCATCTTGTCCTTTGCAAGCTGCCTAGCAAAGGGTACAAACAGCAATGCTGCTAAAAACAATATAATAAGAGGTATAATGGTAACCATACTTTTTGTGGCAAAGGTAACAAAATATTTTCTAATTATATGTCAAGAGAGTTGTTTTTTTATATTTTAAGGAGAAGAAAACCTTATATTCTCCTTTGAAAGGCACATTTTCTGTCTTCTTTAAAGTTTTATCAAGGTGATGTTTACCTTTCCCGAACTGATGGTATATATCTGTGTAAGATTTCAGTATGAATCTTTAAAACAGAGTATAAACAATAAAAATATAGAATTATGAATATCGCGGCAAATTTAACAGCAGTAGTAGAGCGTGCTTTACCTGCTCTTTCTGGAAGCAATGTTACTTATAACAAGCAGCATAATATTTATCTTTCAGATGCTTATACAAGTGCAATGGGCAACACCTACTATCAGGGTATTCGCCTGTCGAACCGAATCATCATCAGCTATAGTATTGGTGAAGGCTACTTCTACACTTTCCTCAATGGCATCAGAATCTACGGTTACAATGGAACCGACAAGAAACTCATTGCCACAAAAGATCTCAATTGCTGTATTTTCTCAGAAAGCAGCGCAAAGAGCATGTGTATCGGAATGCTGGAGGACTACATTGAAAGCCAGGCAAAACTCATCAATGCCTCCCTTGCAAAAAGTGATATCGAAGCTTTCTCCAACAAACTTGTAGAGGAAGCCATCAAGAATAACCCAACCAGATTGTTGAACTAAAGAATAGGAGAATATAGTTATGGCAAACATTTCAATCAATACTACATCGTTCATTGACGGCATCTTACCGGTTTATGGAAATCCAAGATGCAACATCCCTGTATGGAACGAAGGAGAAAAGATGTTCATCAGTGATGAATACCAGTCTGCAAAAGGAAACTGGTACTACAAGGGACTGCGTTTTTCTGACCGTCTGGCCATAGTAGAAAAGGTGGGACTATTCCATAGTTTTAAGTACATTGATGAGATTGAAGTCTATACCTTCAACGAGAAATCAAGAACGCTCATTGGTTCCCACAAATTCGAGAAGACCTTCTATGACAAGGACCTGATTCAAAACAAGGTCAAGGAAATGGTCTCTGATTA
Source organism: Prevotella sp. SGI.167 (assembly GCF_050313615.1). Taxonomy (NCBI): domain Bacteria; kingdom Pseudomonadati; phylum Bacteroidota; class Bacteroidia; order Bacteroidales; family Prevotellaceae; genus Prevotella; species Prevotella sp. SGI.167. The sequence goes on from NZ_JBNPLT010000020.1 coordinate 54,556, forward strand.
TATTACCTCTCAGATGAAGTTGCAGAATCTGCCAGTCCGCAGGGATTCAATTGTAAGCGAAGTGGACAAAATTGTAGGAGCTACTTATGTAAGTTTGCTTTCTGATGACTACAACATCAATCTTCAGAACCTCCTACCGGTTTTGCAAACAGAGAACTAACATAATTCATATCATAAACATCAATAAAAATCAAGCATCATGACATACGACGTAAACAACAAGCAGCAGGAAATGGCTTATCAGCTCATCAAGGACACAAACGTAAGTTTTTTCTTGACAGGCAAGGCAGGTACAGGTAAAACCACATTCCTGAAGAAGATTCAAGAGGAAATCAACAAGAACTTCATCGTTCTTGCCCCAACAGGCATCGCAGCCATCAATGCAGGTGGTGATACCATCCACTCATTCTTTGGGCTTCCATTCAGTGTCATCACCTTCAAAGAGGTAGGCAAGGTAAGAAGTGCTAAAATTGAACTGCTAAGAAACGTTGATACTCTTATCATTGACGAGGTATCAATGTGCAGAGCAGACCTCATAGATGCCATTGACCGTACCTTGAAACACATCTGCCACTCCGGCCTTCCTTTTGGTGGCAAGCAGGTAGTTTTCGTGGGTGACATCTATCAGCTTCCTCCAGTGGTTAAGGCAGAAGACCAGGAAATTCTGTACGACATGTATGGTGAAGGTATCCCATTTTTCTTCAAGGCTAAAGCCTTCAGGGGCAAAAACCTGCCGACGATTGAGTTCCAGAAGGTATATCGTCAGGAAGATGCGAAGTTCCTCTCAACCCTCAACCGTATCAGAAATGGCATCTGCCTACAGGAAGATCTTGACCAGCTCAACTCCAGAATGCAAGAATGCAATGACAAATACGTCATTACCCTGAGTTCAGTAAATGCAGAAGCAGATAAACTCAACAAAGAGGAACTTGACAAACTCGATACGCCAGCATTTACCTACGAGGCATTGATTGAAAAGGAATTCAACGAGAAAAAATATCCTGTAAAGAAAAGTCTGACCTTGAAAGTGGGTGCCCAGGTCATGATGTGCAGGAATGATTCTGCCAAAAGATGGGCCAATGGCAGCATCGGTATCATTACCCATCTGGAGAACGACAAGATTGAAGTTGAGTTTGAAAATGGCCAGAAACATCAAATATCTCGGACTACTTGGGAAAACTGCAACTACAAGTATAACAAGAAAGAGATGAAAACAGAAAAAGAAGTGACAGGTACCTTCACCCAATATCCTATCCGACTGGCATGGGCTATCACCATCCACAAGAGCCAGGGGCTCACCTTTAGCAAGATGAAACTCAACTTGAATCGCGGCATATTCCAGGTGGGACAGCTGTATGTGGCACTCAGCCGTGTAAAATCACTGGAGGGATTGTTCCTGTCATCTGCCATTAAGCCGACTCACATCAAACCTTCAGGAGAAATCATGGAGTTTGCCAAAGGATTCAACAACGAGAAACAGCTTCAAAATGAATACGATTTCTCAAAAGTCATTTATCCTCTCCTCCATCAGGGTAAGTATGACGAGGCATCAGAGAAGTGCTTAGAGCTGATTGCTGAGGACGCCAAGGCATGCAGAATCAAGGAAGCCATCAATAAGATTGCCACCTTGCTCGACATTGTCATCGATGACTCGGTTCTCCTGCACAAAACATGTGAAGTTCCGGTCATTGAAAACAATTCAATCTGTGCCAATTTCATCAATGCTATCATCTGCCTCTACGGAGACCGGTATGAAGAAGCAATCTCCTATGCCAATCAAGTTTTGGCACAGAAAAAGGAGTGCAAGGATGCCATGTACATTCAGGCAAGAGCCTATGCGCTGAAAGAGGATTGGAAAACTGCAGATGAAATTCACAGTCAGATCTTTGCCCAGCTGAAAGAAAGGTTCGATGCAAAATACTTCTTTGCAGCAAGTGTAGTCAATGAATTGCATACTCCTGACAATGGTCTGAACATCATGCAATATGTAATAAACAGAAGACCCAACTACCTCCATGGAGTGGTTGTTCTGCGCAAGTTGATGCAAAGAAAAGATCTGCGCCTGGAAAATGAGTCGCAAGAAACCAACTCATTGGTTGATGCTTTCAACTCAGACATCTCTTCGGAGGAGTTCTTGAGCAAAATTGAAAAGACTGCTGCAGAAGCCTCCAAGATATATAATGAACTGATAGATATTATAATAGGTCAAGATCTATAAAAAAGATTCTTATGCAACATGATAAATATACTTTTGACGATGTATTTCACCAGGTGAATAAATATGTCCGAAACAATATGAGCAAACATGAAGAAACACTCTTCATCCAGGAAGTAAAGTCAAACAAAAGACTTGGTAAGCTGGTAGCTGTCATTTGCTCTTTCATAAAACATTCAAAGTAGTACTTTAACATTCAATTACGTATGAAAAGGCTCTGTTTAACAACTGTTCTTATACTCGCAATGAGCAACATGCTCTTTGCCAAATATCATATACGTCATCAACGCCCACATTATCATACGGAAACCAGACCCTCTGATGATAACCAGGATGACAATCATATAGCGCTACTAATATTAATAGGTGGACTGAGTATTGGCGGATATTTGCTATACCGAAAAAGAAAGATAAACAAATACCGAAGAGGATGACAAACTTGTATGGAAGGTGGTATTCCACTTCCATACAAGCTTTATACATTTAAATTGCATCTAAAAGAATGAACGAATTCCAATTCTCAGGATTCGACGGATACTTCTGTTTCATTTCATTGACCGTCAGCTGAAAAGATTTATGCATCGGAAAATGAACTAAGTTTCGATAAAAACAAGTCATAAACTCCGCCGTTTCCTTATCCTTGACAGAACGCAAACTCATGATAATAGCCTGGGCTCCAGCTTTCTTGAAACCTCGTTGCATAGAATCATTATGCAGTTTGATGGTTGGAAGTTGCATAGAATAGAAGAGGTGTAGATTGGGAAAGAATGAGCTGAGACGTTATTAAGAATGAGTTTTCTTTACATTAGCTTGCCTGAGATTCTCGTATTTTCAGACGCTTATTGTTCCTTTGAGAATATCGTAAATATGAAGAAGAATAAAAACTTGCTGATAATCAGGCGTTTGTAATTTCTTGACAAGATGATACCGTTGAGAAAAATCTATAGTTGTACGACTATAACCCCTATAGTTGTACAACTATAACTCTAGAGTTGTACAACCATAGCATGTATAGTCGTACAACTGTAACTTTATAGTCGTACAACTATAGGTCTTGTTCTTAATATAGAGCAGAAAACGGGGATTCCCGACCTCTAAATCCCCCTTATTTTTATCGCTAGATTCAAAACTTGTAGGTATATGAATTTTGGTTATAAATATTGACGGGAGGTATTTTTGCAATTGTAATTTGAACTAAAAAAAGGAGGAATAAGGCCTTATGGAAAATGGGAATGATGTTCCCGAATGGCTGAAGAATGGAGATTATGAGTTCGTGTATAATATTATAAGATAAGATCAATTATGTGTCTGATTTAGCAAAGAGGGTGTGTCATAAGTAAATGATTCACCCTTTTTTGTTTGTTGGAATGTTACTGATATGTTGTTGGAAAACATAGTATAAGTTGTTAGAAAAGATAGTATATGTTTTTGAGTTAGTTAGTATCTCCGGTCGCACAACAGCTGTTGTGCGCTTGCATAGCAGCTGATATGCGCTTGCACAACAGGTGATGTGCATGCGGTGTCCAACTGTTATGCACCAACTATTATCTAGACTTATGGCGCACCCTCTTTGTCATTTGGTACATTGAGAACGGCATTTCATACAAGGTAGGTTTAGATATTTGGCTGATAGAAATAATCTTCTTACTTTTGCGCTCGTAATCGGGAAGCGATAGAAGAGAATGATTCGTGGAACGAGGAACATGAAGTATAACCCTTTTTATATATAATAAGGTATGAAGAAGATTATGATTTCGTTGATGATGGTAGTAGCTGTCACCACAACCAGTTTTGCAAAGAGTAACAACACCGATGTGGCAAATGCCGTAAAGAGTGTAGCCGAGCAGGTAAAGCAGGCACCATCCGGCATAGTGTATGGTGTAGTTGAGAACACCAAGCACCACATCACCGTAGCTACTCCTTTTGGAAAGTACACCATTGAGAAGAAGGACGGCGGCGTCAGCTTTATGGGAATGTCGGCAAAGCTGGTATCATCAAAGAATGGCGTTTATAAAGTCAAGACATCCCTTGGTAATTTTTCGGTGAATACAAGAAAAGGAACGATAACTAAAAAATAATCGTAACTGGTTGTTTACCTTTTCGTAAGGGATGGTATATAGGTATAGGGCATTGAATTGTTGTCATGGAATAGAAATGTGGAAGTGTTTTTCTCTCGGCAATGGCAGTGTTCAATGCCTTTTTTGTCCTTCGGGATAAAAAACATCGCTAAAAGTTTGGCAGTATCAAGAATATTGCTTACTTTTGCGGTCAGAGTTGGAGCAGACGGAAAAGAACGGCTGCGATGAAGACTCGAAAGAATGAGCGTATTGAGCGTTATCTTGCGAGATAGGAATGTGGAAGTTTCAAAGTCTGCAATGATAATATGCAATTCGGCTCACGCATATGGATTATTGTACCTTTCACTCAAGGGAAAGGTAGCGATATATCTTATGGCGTGGGCTATTGCTATATTACTTGCAGACGGGTCCTTCCACAACCTCTATCCCAGTAATAGGCAATAGTCCCACGCCTCTTTTTTGCTTGTTCTTAAATGTTGAATAAAAAAAGAATAAGTATGATGTACAATGGGTTACAGAATGATATGACATCCTTTGCAAAGTTTGCCTTTATTTTTGAACAAGAAATAAAGGTAAACGTGAAGAATGAAGAGTTTAAAAGCCGTTTTAAAGCAGCTTTTGAACTTTATGAGCATAAGGTGAAGTGCCATGTTAGATATGTAAAACAAAAAGACATAGCTACGATTACTGACTATACCAAGTTTACATTGTTCTTTACCAAGAAACATTCACAGGTTTTAGACTTTTGTCGCCATTTACGAAACTCATTCGTACATGGTATTCTTATTAAAGAGGATAAGTTTCTGGTTATTAATGACAAGAATAATCGACAGAAAGTTTCTTCTAAAGGATATTTGGAATATAGACTTGTGAAGGAATTTGTAAAGGAAATAGTAAATGTGTATGAACATAACAACTAAATCGAAATGATATGGAAATGCAGAAAAATTTAGAAAAGTTAGGCTGTTCCTTTTACAAGGTGGAGGGGACAGATGTACAAGTTTGTATTACTTCTGGTAAAGACTGGAAAGATATAGCTGTCTTTAAGTTTGAGGAAGGAAAAGTGGTGATGCTTCCTGTGGAAAGTAATGAGTTTCGCGGAGAGCGTCTCAACCGAGCAACTTGGTCTCAGCTAGTGTGGTTGAAGTCTTTTGGAGTCAATAAGGCTGTGCTTATTGATGAGAAAGATGCAAATTTTTTGTTGAAAAAGTATGTGACAGATTATTTTTCTAATCATTAAAAATGAGCTTATGAAAAAAATATTATTAACATTGCTTGTAGGGTTAGTTTCGTTATCAACTAATGCGCTAAGTTATAATCTATGGTATGATGGTGTTTGGCATGGATGGGACGATTTTCATTATAGTGTGTCAGGGACATATGATGATTTAATCTTTTATTATCAAGCTGACGGTATTTCGCACTATATGCTTCGAATAACAATAAATGGTTTTTGGGTGCCAGACAAGAAAATTATGAAGGAGTGTATAAAAAATAACCAATGGCTGAATTATAAAGGTACAGTTGAATATTATGTATGCGATGATTATCCGTCAGCTTATGATATTTGGACAAAAAGACCTCATTATTATTCTGGTCTACTTCATAATAGTTTAAACTTAATTTATTGGAATTATCATGATGATCAGTGGAATAAACGACCTGTAAAAAGGGTTAAAATGCAGGCTGATATAAGGATAGCCCCATTCAAGAAATCTCCAAAAACATATAATGTATATTGGGAAAATGTGGGTTTGGGTATTACTTTAGATTAGAATTATATGAAAGAAAAAATTCAAAGTAGAAGAGCATTCTTTAAGAATGTTGCCAAAGGTGTATTGCCTATATTGGGTGGCTTGATGTTACCAACGTCTTTGTTGGCAAATGTGTGTGATGTTGAGGTGGTACCTCAGTCTTGTAATGCTTCTTGCTCAGGACTCTGTACCTCTTGTACTGGAAGCTGTAAAAATGCTTGTAAAGGATGCCAAGGTGGTTGTCATAGCACTTGCACAACAGCTTGCGGCACAGGTTGTGGTCAAGGTTGTGCAAGCAGTTGCCAATCTGATTGTGGTATTCTTTGCTCGCAAAGTTGTCAGCAAAGTTGTCAAAATCAGTGTATTTACGATTGTGGAAACAATTGTTTGTCAACCTGTACTGGCGGTTGTAGTCGTGGCTGTAGCGGTAATTGTCGTGGGGATTGTACGGGAACATGTAGTGGTCGTTGTGGGTTAGGCTGTTCTCGTGGTTGTTCGGGTGGTGCTATATTTGTATCTTATTAATTATGGATGGAATTAAAGAACGAAGAGAAGAGTGGCAATCTGGAATGGCAAAGAACATTACTTTCATTGTTACGAAGGATTGCCAATTAGCTTGTAAGTATTGCTATCTTATAGGAAAAAATACGAAAGAACGTATGTCTTGGGAGATAGCAAAGGCTGCTATTGACTATATTCTCGATCATGAGGAGGATATGAAAGAGGAAAGTGTGATATGGGACTTCATTGGTGGAGAACCATTCTTGGAGATTGACTTGATAGACAAAATATGTGACTATCTTAAAGTCGAGATGTATCGCAGAAATCATCATTGGTTCAACTCTTTTCGTTTTTCTTTCTCAACGAATGGCATTAATTATAGTTCAGAAAAGGTACAAAAATTCATTAAGAAGAATCATTCTCATTTGAGTATTGGTATCACTATTGACGGAACTAAACGTAAGCATGACCTCAATCGCATTTGGAAGGCCAAGGAGATGGAGCAAGGGATGTTGCCTAAAACAGAAGACGAGAAAGGGTCTTACGATGATGTTGTCAAGAATATCCCTTTGTGGTTAGAGCAATTCCCTGGCGCAGGTACAAAAGTGACAATAAGTAGTGCAGACATACCTTATATAAAAGAAAGTGTGCTCCATCTATATTCATTGGGAATCCATGAGGTAAACATAAACTGTGTGTTCGAGAATGTATGGAAGCAAGGAGATGATGTCCTGTTTGAGAATCAACTGATAGAATTAGCTGACGCAATCATAGAGGAAGATTTATATAAGGACAATGCTTGCTCTTTTTTTATGGAGCACATAGGAAAACCATTAGATTGCATTACTAACAATCAAAACTGGTGTGGGGCAGGTCAGATGCTTGCTGTAGATGCTGAAGGAACATTCTATCCGTGTACCCGATTTGCTCAGTATTCTCTTCGTAATAAGAAAGCTTGGGTTATAGGTAATGTTCGTGATGGCATAGACAAAAATAAACTTCGTCCATTTTTGACATTGGATAGATGTACTCAATCTACAATGGAATGTATTGATTGTAATGTGGCGTCAGGTTGCGCTTGGTGTCAAGGAGAAAATTATGATGCTGCAGACACTCCAACTGTATTTCAACGTTCAATAGCTATCTGTAAGATGCATAAGGCAAGAGTCAGAGCTAACAATTATTATTGGAATAAGCTCTATCGTAAACTCGAAAGGGAAGGAGGTGAGAAATGATGCAATATCTCGTGATATTATTGGATGATACATCAGTATCTTTCTGTCATTATTCAAATGATTCAAAGGAAAGTAACTTGATGCCTATTGAAACATTGAAGGCAGGTATCGTTTTTGCGATGAAGGAGAACCTGAACATTCAATTTGTTTATCCTTGTCATAAGTTACCGCAGGAGTATCTTGAAGTAATAGATCGAATTGATCATACTAATATTCAGCCGGCTTGTAGGGGTGGAAATGGTGAGGTCATCGTTTTAAACGATATTGATGATACTGAAACTGTCGTGTTGAGACATGGAGTATCTTATGTCTTGCGGATAGATAAGCTTACGTTGTTTTCAAAGGTGGATAAGGTATGTGAGTTGCTGCAACAGGTAATGCGACTGAATGTTGTAATAACTGACGTAGAAACCTTTAAGGATAAAGATATCCCTCTGTATAAAGAGTGTTTGAACAAGTTGTCTATGGCTGCAGAGCTTAGCTTTTCAAAAGGAAAAAAAGTACAGTGTAATTTATTGACGGATAGAATGGTGCTTGATAAAATGAATAATTGTGGTGCTGGTGATACAACGATTACATTGGCACCTGATGGAAAATTCTATATTTGTCCAGCATTCTATTTGACAGATGAAGTAGATGCATTGGGGCGTTTAAACTATAGTATAGGAGACTTGCAGAATGGAATGAATATCAAGAACTCTCAGTTGTATAAACTTGATTATGCTCCACTTTGTCGTCAATGCGATGCCTATCAATGTAAACGTTGTATTTGGTTGAACCGTAAAATGACATACGAGGTGAATACACCAAGTCATGAACAGTGTGTGATGGGACATTTGGAGCGGAATGCAAGCCGTAACTTATTGCAAAATATTCGCAAATATGGCACGTTCTTATCGGGTCGTGATATCAGAGAAATCAATTATCTTGATCCCTTTGATGTGAGAAAAGAAAGGGAATAATCAAATTTTAAAAGAATAAAGAATAATGGCTACAAGAAAAAAGATAGGTCAGGTTACACCTGAAGAAAAGAATGAGATACAGCAGTTGTTTGAGCGTCGTAATGGCTTGAACGAGTTGGCTAAGATTTTAACGGCAGACAATGCTGAATTATATGAGAAATTGGTGAAAGATCTTGGTGAAACAGGAACCAAGTTCCAATCTTGGTGGGATAGAATGGGAGCTAAATATCAATGGGAGAGCATTGAGGGAGGCAACTGGGAAATCAATTTTGATACGTGTGAAATCTATTTGGTTGCATAAGGCTTATGGTGAATTTATTATTAATGATAGGTACATCGGAATTACTGCTTATTGCAGCTTTGGTGTTGCTTCTCTTTGGTGGTAAAAAATTGCCAGAGATGATGAAAGGATTGGGGCAGGGTGTACGTAGTTTCAAAGATGGAATGAAAGAAATTTCAGATCCAGATAGTGATGAACCTCACTCTCGTCAGCAAATGCACTCTACAGAGCAGACATCTACATCCAAAGTAGATAAAACCGATAAACAAACGGAAGAGAATGGCAAATAATCAGAATGATAATCTGATGACTTTCGGAGAGCATCTTGAGGTGTTCCGCAGGATGCTCTTTCGCATCATTGCTATTACAATTTGTTTGACAGTCGTTATTTTCTGTTTAAAGGATACTACGTTTCATTTATTGTTGGCTCCGTGTGACAATCATTTTGTTACTTTTCATCTGCTTGAAGAGGTATTCGAACGGTTGGAAATTGATTTTCGTTTCGAGCCATATTCAATACGTTTGATTAATACAGAGTTGTCGAGTCAGTTTATGACTCATGTGTCAACATCGGTGTATTTGGCATTGCTATTGGTTTCTCCCTATATTGTGATAGAGTTGTATCGCTATATAGCACCTGCATTGTACGTGGATGAACGTCGATATTCTGTGTTGCTGGCAATAGCGATATATCTGTTGTTTATTTTGGGAGTATTGATGAGTTACTTTGTGTTGTTTCCATTTGCATTGCGTTTCTTGGGAACATATCAGGTTGCTGCAAGTGTGGTGAATCAAATTAATCTAGATTCGTATATTTCAACATTTGTTACCTTGACACTTATGATGGGGTTGGTGTTTCAATTGCCTATATTGTCTTTATTTTTGGCAAAAATGGGAATTTTAGAAGCTAAGTTCATGAAGCAATATCGTCGACATGCTTTTGTTTTGATAAGTATTGTTGCTGCTGTCATAACTCCACCAGATTTGTTTACTTGTATTATGGTGCTGCTGCCGATGTATGGACTCTATGAGGTAAGTATTTTTGTGGTTGGTAAAGTTAGCCAAGGATAGACTGTCAATGTATTTGATATGAAATTTTAAAATGGTATATTATTATGAATAAGTTTTTGCTTTTTAGTATTCTATTGCTTGTTGGTTGTCATGAACAAACGACAAAGCAACAAGAGAAACAAGTTGAAAATAGCTCGGTGCAAGTTCCAAGTAGTGTATATGCAAATTCTAGATGGAAATGTCCTTATTGTGGAATGGAACTTGATGTTTTTGATACATTTATAATGGATCATAAGCAAAAGAAATGTTTGCAAGAGAAATCTACTCGAAGTTCTTCTTACGAAGATGACGTTGAAGATGCATACAAAAAAGGCTATGAGGAGGGCCTTGAAAAGGGAAACAAAGATGGTTATGATAAAGGATATAATGAGGCTTCCAACAACGAGTGGGAAGAATATAATTAGTAACTCCTGATGGTTTCGTACTTCCAGGCCCCCATTTCATACATTTATCCCCCAACTTTCTATGCTGTTTCGGATAAATTCATTATCTTTGTCCCCCTGAAAACAACTAAAAGATAAAATGTAATGAAGAAAGGATTGAAATATACTTTGGTTTCCTTAGGCAGCCTGGTCGTTTTGGCTGGTATTGGTCTGGGAATCATGTATGTGGTGTCGCCATATAAGGTGAAGCGATGGGTGGGCATCGCTTCATCTTATTCTGATGTGTTCGTTGATAGATTGAAAGGGCAACCTTATACTCGTGGCGGATATGACGGCATTGATGTATCGAAACACAATGGAGTTATCAAGTGGAAGGAAATAGCGAAGAACAAACGAATCAAGTTTGTTTATATCAGAGCTACACATGGTAAGGGATATGTGGATCGACATTATCGCCGAAATATCAGACTGGCTCGTAAATGTGGGTTGAAGGTAGGATCTTATCATCTGATGTCTACCGGCTCTTCAGTAACTGCTCAGTTCCGGGATTTCCAAAAGATGGTGAAGACAGAAACCGGACATTTGCATGGTATTGGAGAAAGGGTAGATTTAAGCAGATTCATGAATGGTACAACCATCAAGGATTTGATGTTGTAAGAAATATACTTGATAAATACCCAAAACGAATTTATGTCTCAAACTCTCAGAAGTAACATCGTACATAAACAGGAGAGAATAGTCTACCATGTTTACCTTTCAAGGGATAGTGGTATTAATAGATAACTAAAAGATC